>CAIRNW010000217.1 GCA_903879995.1 uncultured Bacteroidota bacterium | reverse complement strand
ATCGCATCAGTGCTTTTTTACAAAACGATTCTTCATTTGCACATGCCGGTTCTTATCGGGGGTACGTGAGTTTGGCTAAGAGTGGTCGTGAGGAACCTCTTACTACCCATGCTGACCATTTCAATACAAATGCGGCGTATGGAGCTGCGGCTTATTCTAAAGGTGCTGTATTTATGGAACAATTAGGCTATATCACGGGAGCAGCGGTGCGCGACCAGATTCTATTGGATTACTATGACAAATGGAAATTCAAGCACCCCACAGTTCATGATTTAGTTCGATTAGCAGAAAAAAGAAGTGGATTAAAATTGGATTGGTATAAAGAGTATTGGGTGAACAGTGTTAAAACAATTGACTATGCAATTGATAGTCTCTGGGAAGAAAAAGGATTGACTCAGGTTCGTTTAAAACGAATTGGTCTCATGCCAATGCCTGTTGATTTACAATTGACTTTTGCAGACGGTACAAAAGAATTGCATTATGTTCCGCTTGACCTACAATATGGCCAGAAGCCTGTAGAGGATTCTACTGTTTCTCGTGTTGTTTATCCAGCCTGGAAATGGACGCATGGTACTTATACAATAACTACCACCCGTAAACTAACCACTTTACAAGTGGTGGAGATTGATCCCTCGCAACGATTGGCAGATCTTGATCGGAAAAATAATCAGCTAAAATTAAATTGGGCACAACCCGGAACGCTATCGGTACAATAGTTTAGCGCGGAACGTAGATTAAAAATTTTTCCTCAAAAAAAGGCAGCGGAAATAGTTGTGTTAAGGGTAGTTGTCGTGGTTTTGTTCCGCTGGCTTGAATCTCTGCAGCTAAATCACCTCCTTTTAAACAGAGGAGGCCTGGAGCGAGTTCATTTTCGGCTATGCGAGGTCGATTATGAATGAGTGGTTTACTCCAACTCCATAATTCTTTTAAAGGAGCTACGGCTCTTGAAACGGCAAAGTCGAATTTTCTGTTTTTGATTTCTTCTGCGCGTGTGTGTTGTGTTGAGAGATTCTTGAGTCCTATGGTTTGGGCAATGGCCTCTACAACCTTTAATTTTTTAGCAATACTATCAACCAAATGAAACTCAACTTCCGGGAAAAAAATGGCAAGGGGCAATCCTGGAAAACCTCCCCCCGTTCCAATATCAATCACTGTACTGCCTTTTGCAAAATTTCCAACAGCAGCAATACTCAGTGAATGGAGCACGTGGCGTTCGTACAATGCATCAATATCCTTTCGGGAGATTACGTTGATTTTTTCATTCCATTCTCCATACAAGGGTCCGAGCTGCTCAAATTGGCCAATTTGTGCCGGTGTGAAGTCGGTAAAGTATTGTTGAAGAAGTGACATGCCTTCGGGGAATCTGCCATTGGCCTGTGTCATTTTAATTCCAGTTTTTGGTGGGTCTTCTCCAAAGAGCTGGGAAGAATAGCAAATAGTAGAAGAACATCCACATGTCTAGAAATATAAACCATGGCCACAGGTCTTTCTCGTCCAGCTTAACCATGGCTTTGTAGAGGATAATTGCTTGGGGCAATAATTTCAAGGCAGCAATACCTGCTACCCATTGCCAGTTGGAGAAAACAAGTGCTAATCCTAGTAATGGATAAAAAAGAAATTGGGAGATAAAATAGAGTCCCAATAAAAATTTATGAAGGGTTTTATAGTATTTGGCAGTGGTATAATGGCGTGTTTTTTGATTAAGCCAACTGCCCCAGGTTGTTTTAGGGATAGATCTGGTGATAGCTTCCCGATCAATCACAACGGCTGTATTATGTTTGTTAGCCAATTTATTTACAAACAGATCGTCGTCCCCGCTGGGAATATGATTGATGGAGGAGAACCCTTTATTGCGCAAAAAAAGATCCTTACGATAAGAGAGGTTTCTTCCCACTCCCATATACGGAATGCCGGCCAATGCATAGGATAAGTATTGGAGTGCGGTATGGAAAGTTTCAAACCGAATGAGTTTATTTAACAGCCCTTTTCTTCGATGATAGCCTCCATAGCCAAGCACAATTTCAGTATCCTCACCATAGGCCTCCTGCATTTTTTGTATCCAATGTTCGCTGGAGGGAACACAATCGGCGTCAGTGAGTAACAGAATCTCGTGATTGGCTTCCCGGATTCCAATGGAGAGGGGGTACTTTTTACCTGCAATCAGTTTTGCCTCCTGGGTCAACTCTACGATTTGGAGGTTTTTAAATGTTCGTTTTAATTCTTGTAATATGAATTTAGAGTCATCGACGGAATTGTCATTGACTACCACCACTTCCTTGCTGCTGGGATATTGCTGAACCAGTACACCTGGAAGATTACGAGCTAGGTTCTCATCTTCATCCCTGGCACAGATCACCACAGAAACAGGATGTTGGCGTTGGGTAGGTTTTTCTTTTTTCTTAAAAAAAGCAAGCCGACTAAAAAACCATGTGTAATAAAATAATTGAATAAGGGCTGCGGCAGAAAACGCATAGAAAAGTAAATCTCTCCAGTCTATCATCAACATAGCGGCGAAGATAATAAGATACTTGTATCTTGCGCGAACAATGGGCGCCTTACAATTCACATTGGAAAAAACGGATGCGGGATCAAGTGCCCGGGCTGGTCTTATTAAAACCGACCATGGTACTATTTCTACCCCAATTTTTATGCCGGTGGGTACTGTCGGAAGTGTAAAAGCCGTATCACAACAGCAATTACGCGAAGAGGTCAAGGCCCAAATTATTTTGGGGAATACGTATCATCTTTATTTGCGCCCCGGGATGCACGTGTTGGAAGCGGCCGGGGGCTTACATCGCTTTATGGGTTGGGATCGACCCATATTAACTGACAGCGGTGGCTACCAAGTTTTTTCATTGTCGGGTACTCGCAAAATCAATGAAGAGGGGGTGACCTTTCAATCTCATATTGATGGAAGCCGTCATTTATTTTCACCAGAGTCGGTGATGGATATTCAGCGAAGCATTGGCGCGGATATAATTATGGCTTTTGATGAATGTCCACCTGGAGATTGTGATTATCAGTATGCAAAAAATTCGTTAGAGTTAACACATCGTTGGCTCGATCGTTGTTTCAAGCGCTTTGAGGAAACGGCTCCTCGGTATGGGTATACCCAAAATTTGTTTCCTATTGTACAAGGCGCTTCTTTTAAAGACCTGCGAAAACAATCCTGTGAGTATATCCTGACCAAAGATGCAGTAGGGCATGCTATTGGTGGTTTAAGTGTGGGCGAACCAGAGTCCGTTTTATATGATATCTGCGGTTGGTGTTGTGAGCATTTACCTGCACAAAAACCCCGCTACCT
>CAIRNW010000216.1 GCA_903879995.1 uncultured Bacteroidota bacterium | reverse complement strand
TGTGGTGTTTCCGTAATATTGAATATTGTTGTAAACCTGATTATCCTGCAATCCTAGTTTTTGCTGCACAAATTGTGCAATACGAAGATTGGCTTGATGAGGGATTAGCAAATTTAGATTAGCAGGTGTAAATCCATTCTTCTCCAATGCTTCTAAAATAACCTCCGGAAATTTTACGATTGCTTTTTTAAAAACTGCAGGCCCATCCATGTAAGGATAAATTTGTCCTTTGTCAATCATGGCATGACTAAAAAATAGTTGTCCAATTTCAGCTTGATCAAATGAAGCATATTCCTCTGCTTTCCAGTGGTTGGCATGAGTGCCTGGGTTATACATAGCTAGTATTTCGGCACTTTCGCCATCGCTGTGGAGATGAGTAGAGAGAATGCCTTCTTCGCTATTGCGCGCGGGTTGCACTACCACCGCTCCGGCACCATCCCCAAAAATTACTGATACATTTCGTCCACGTGTAGTAAAATCAAGACCGAATGAATGTTTTTCAGCGCCCACCACCAAAATATTTTTATAAGTACCAGTTCGGATATATTGATCGGCAATACTGAGTGCATATACAAATCCACTACATTGATTTCGTACATCTAACGCACCTATCTCTTTCATCTTCATGGCGCGTTGTAATAACACGCCACAGCCGGGAAAATAATAGTCAGGTGATAAAGTAGCAAAAATGATAAAATCAATATCTGCCGCAGTTACTCCAGCACGGTCCATGGCTATTTGTGCGGCAGCAACCCCCATCGTAGTGGTTGTTTCCTGCGTTCGGTGCGCATATCTTCTTTCTTGTATACCTGTTCTTTCTTGGATCCACTCGTCGCTGGTATCCATGTAGCGTAATAAATCCTGATTACGTACAATTTGTTCGGGTAGGTATTTCCCAATACCTGCAATACGGGCGCGTAACATAGCAAGCGGTTGAATCCGAAAGGTACAGAATCAGATGCGCAGGTAGCACTTTGGCAAGTTAAAATTGTATCAGGGTGCTTGTGGAACCCAATGTAAAACTTGCATAGCAAAATCTGTGCAAGCTTTTTCTACACTCGCAATATCTTTTGATTTTATTGGTGAAGCTAAAACATGGTCTCCAGTATTGGGAAGCGCTACTGCTGATTTGAGTGAGTCGGGTGTCCCTAATTGTCTGAACATTCTTTTCATAGCCGAAACTTTTACAACAGGATCCTGTTCTTGTTCGTTCTTAAAATAATAGAGTAGTAGGGTGGGCTGTTTAATCCGTTCAAATAACGATGCCTTCATAGTGGATTCAAGTAATTCCTGCAATTGGACCACAGACGATGTTCTGTATTGATAATTCCAATAGCGGGCATAGGCTGCGGTGGTGTCAGAGACCGTTCTCATTTCTCCAACAATGGCTTTTGCTATTTGATAACCCCAAGGATTATTTAACAGCCAAGCTTTATTGTCGTTGATTTCTATGTTGGGTGAAAATAAAAGTGAAGCGGCTATCTCAGGAAATTCTGCTGCTAACTTCAAAGCCAGCGTGCCTCCAGTGGAAGTGGAGATAAGCACTACTTTCTTCCCTAATTTTTTTCCAATGGCCAATGCTTCCAATGCACTATTCCATAATCCTTCCGCAGTGAATTTACTGAGTGGAGCACTAGTATCTACGCCATGATCATCTAACCTGCTTAGGTAGAGATTACATCCAAATTTCTTTGCAAAATTCCGATGGACCGGATCGCCTTCCATTTGCGAGGCAGAAAACCCATGTAGATATACAATGGCAAACTCAGTTTGATTTTTTAATGAATCATTGTTCCAAACAATACGCGCTTCATTACCAGGTTTCAGCGGTTGCTTACTTTCCAGCTGTTGCACATAGTTTTCCAGTGAATCAGCCCGAGCAGGCACTTCAGGAAGTGTTAATCGATATACGGGTTTGGTTGGGCGAGGACCCGCCAAATAAATAATGGCCAACATGCTGACAACCAGGCCTACAATTTTTAAAGGCTTCATACCTATGATTTACACTTAAAATTAACCCTTTATTGCCAGGAAATGAGCTACCTTTGCGCGTCTTTAACAAGCGCTCATGAATATTAGAAACATTGCTATTATCGCCCACGTTGACCACGGAAAAACTACCCTGGTAGACAAAATTTTACATGCTACCAAGGTTTTTCGGGATAACCAGGAAACAGGGGAGCTGATCATGGATAGTAATGATCTGGAACGTGAGCGTGGAATTACCATTTTTAGTAAGAACGCAGCGGTTACCTATAAGGACGTAAAGATCAACGTAATTGATACCCCTGGTCACGCCGACTTTGGGGGGGAGGTAGAACGTGTACTGAAAATGGCCGATGGGGTTATTCTTTTAGTGGATGCCTTTGAAGGACCGATGCCCCAAACGCGCTTTGTACTGCAAAAGGCTTTGCAATTAAATCTACATCCCATTGTTGTTATCAATAAAGTAGATAAACCTAATTGCCGTCCTGATGAAGTGCATGATGCGGTTTTTGAATTGTTTTTCAATTTAGATGCTACGGAAGAACAGCTACATTTCCCAACGTATTATGGAAGCGGAAAAAATGGATGGTTCAATGATTCACTGGAGCCAACGGACAATATTCTTCCTTTAATGGATGGTATCTTAAAACATGTGCCTGCTCCAAAAGTAAGTGAGGGTACCTTGCAATTACAGATTACCTCTCTTGATTATTCTTCCTTCTTAGGACGTATAGCCATTGGTAAAGTAAGCCGTGGTAGTATCAAAGAAAATCAACCTATTGCACTAGTGCAAGGAGATGGAACTATCCGCAAGACTCGTGTAAAAGAGCTATATGTGTTTGAAGGAATGGGAAAGAAAAAAGTGACTGAAGTAGTAGCCGGTGATTTGTGTGCAGTGGTTGGAATTGAAGATTTCAATATCGGTGATACGATTGCTGATGCAGAAAATCCTGAAGCGCTACCTGTAATTAGTGTGGACGAACCCACGATGAACATGTTGTTCTCCATCAATAATTCTCCTTTCTTTGGTAAGGATGGAAAGTTTGTGACCTCTCGTCACTTGCGTGACCGCTTGATGAAGGAAATTGAAAAAAACCTGGCATTACGTGTACACGATACAGATGAGGGGGACAGCTTTTTGGTATATGGAAGAGGAATTCTTCATTTGGGAATTCTTATTGAAACAATGCGTCGCGAGGGGTATGAATTAACAGTAGGGCAGCCTCAGGTAATAGTCAAAGAAGTGGACGGAAGAAAGTGTGAACCCTATGAGGTATTAGTGGTAGATGTACCACAGGAGTTTGCTTCTAAAGTAATTGATCTGGTAAGTCGTAGAAAAGGCGAGATGTTGGTGATGGAAACCAAGGGCGAAATGCAACACTTGGAATTTGATATTCCTTCTCGTGGATTGATTGGTTTACGTACACAGATGTTGACTGCCACCACAGGAGAAGCAGTAATGGCACATCGCTTCAGCGAATACAAACCCTGGAAAGGCCCTATTCCTGGAAGAAACAATGGAGTATTGATCTCTAAATTTCAAGAGCGCTCCACTGGTTACTCCATTGATAAGTTACAAGACCGTGGTACCTTCTTTATTGAGCCCGGGGAAGATGTGTATGCTGGTCAGATCGTAGCAGAACATATCAAGCCAGGTGATCTGGTTGTGAATGTAACGGAAGCTAAAAAACTGACTAACCACCGTGCCAGTGGTAGTGATGATGCTACACGAATCGCACCAAAAACTTTGATGACACTCGAAGAGTGTATGGAATATATCCAGCATGACGAATGTATTGAGGTAACTCCCAATTTTATTCGTATGCGTAAACTGGTATTGAATGAGGAAGAGCGTAAAAAGGTTCAAAAAAGAATGGAGGCAGAAGCGTCTTAAGTATTTTTTAATTTTGTGGTGAAATGAAGAGTTTATTTTTTTTCATCCTTTTATTGATACAGGGAGCTGTGTATGCGCAGTGTTCCATCTGTACTAAAACAGCACAGCAACTCGGAGAGGGACCCGCTGAAGGAATGAATACAGGAATTCTTTATCTGGCCTTTGCGCCTTTTGCCATTGTCGGCTATATCGGATATCGGTGGTGGAAGAACAATCAGCAAGGCTGATTAGTATTTTGCTACAAAGCGGTAGAGATTAAAATTACCCTGCTCCCTTTCTGCTTTAATTGCAGCCGCTAGTTGATTACGATCAATATCTTGTAATCTTTTTGCTTCTATTAGTCGATACGCTCTTTCAGCTAACACTACGTTTCTCTTGTCTTCTTGTTTTTCTGTGCCAGCTAATTGTTGTAAGGTATTATACAATAAATCGATGCCTTCATTGTTGGTAGCGGTAGTCTGTAAGATGGGAATTTCTTTTTCGCCCCTTGCATACACTGGCGCAAGCATCAGCTTGAGGTGATTCAGGTATCTTGCTGCATCGGGACGATCGGCTTTATTTACTACAAACAAATCTGCAATTTCCATCAGACCGGCTTTCATGGTTTGTATTTCGTCACCACCTTCTGGAACTAAAACCACGGCTGTTACATCGGCTAATCCTGCAATTTCAATTTCACTTTGTCCAACTCCAACTGTTTCTATAATGATCCAGTCAAAATCTCCTTGTTGTAGGAGCTCACAGATTTCAATGATCTTGGGATGTAATCCTCCCAAAGATCCGCGCGAAGCAAGTGAACGGATATATACATCGGGGTGAATATACCAGGAAGACATTCTTATCCGATCACCCAGAATAGCACCTTGATGAAAAGGGGAGGAAGGATCTACGCAGAGGACTGCCACTTTCTTTCCTTCTTCAATCGCTTTACCGATTAGCTTATCTACTAACGTGCTTTTTCCTGCACCGGGAGGTCCCGTAATACCAAATACAGGCGTGATCCCCATGGGTAGTTTTTCAAGCAGAGAGATATAGCCTTCCTGTTGGTTCTCAATAACAGAAATTAAACGAGCCAGCGTTTTTCGGTCTCCCGCCTTAATTTTTTCTACTTGTGATTCCCACTGCATGTAGCATAATTCTTCTTTGTAAAGGTAAGCGGGATAACACTAATTTTAACCCGTGCAACCTATACAAGGCATATCATTAGTGATTCCAAATTTTAATGGGGAGCAACTATTACCTCAAATTCTTCCTCCTGCTATTCTTGCATTATCTGCAACCGGTACTCCTTATGAAATTATAGTGGCTGATGATGCTTCTACTGATCAGTCAGTGGCTTTACTCCATCGCGATTTCCCTCAAGTGCGGATTATTCAACTATCCACTAATGGGGGCTTTTCAAAAACAGCTAATGCAGGTATCAGAGATGCTCAATTTGACTGGGTATTGCTATTAAACAGCGATGTCAAATTAACGCCAACCTATTTTGAATTTATTCTTCCCTATTCTCAACAATCTACTGTATTCAGCGTAAGTGGTCGAATAATAGGATGGGATACGGATCAAATCCAGGATGGCGGAAAATACCCGGTTTTTCAGGGGGCCAAGATTAAAACCAGTTATGACTTTATTCCAGCGCAAACTGCTCCAGCAAGTTTTTCTTTTCCTTGTTTCTATAGCTCAGGAGCCAATGCGTTTATCAATCGAAAAATATTCTTGGAGCTGGGCGGTTTTAATGAGTTGTTTTCACCATTTTATGTAGAAGACACGGAGCTTTCTCTGTGTGCCTGGCGTTTAGGATATAATAATTATTACGAACACAAAGCTATCTGTGCACATCGCACTTCCTCTACTATCGGGTCACCCGAAAGAAAAAAACAAGTCAACCGTATTTATAATCGCAATAAATATTTACTGCATGCTATTCATTTAGATGGTCTCTATCTATTCAGTTGGTTCTTTCAGTTAAAACTGGAATTAGTATTTCGGTTGATTACTTTTCGATTTACACCACTGCTGTCTTATATCGATTTTATTAAGTTGATACCCGCTGTAATTAAAAGTCGTGCTACGCTTCGAAAAATAGCTAAGGGAAAAAAACTGGAAAGCGTACCCGCTTTGTTTTCTAAAATACAACAACAAATCAATCAGCACCCCGTGCAATTACAACAACGCTAGTTTAGTTATGTTGTAAATGGGTTTTTATCAAGCGTATGGCATGTTTGAAATGAGAGGGCCATCCAATTTTCCTTTTTTTATAAAAGAATAAATCAGTTCGATGTTGCATCATAAAAACAAATGCAGCCCAGCCTTTTCGTTTTTCAATTAATTGATCCAAGCAGGCAATCCACTGTTGTAAGATTTGAAGGGGTGCGCTTGAAATCCCAGGACTCTCTGCAAAGGATTTACAGTGCGCTCTTACCGCTGTCATATGTAAGAGCTTTGTCTTTTTTTGTCCAGCTCTTTCTCCAAAAACCGATGCGTTAGACGTATGCATACGTTGGTAAACTAGCAGGTCCGGCAAATATTGAACACCACCCTCGAGGGCAGCTTTTCCCGCGATATACCAGTCATAAAATAAGTGTGCGGGAAAAGGAAGTATCTTTTTTATAAAATCTGTTCGGGCTAAGATGGCGTGGCCATTCACTGTATTAAATAAGCTGAGTTGAAGAATATTACTTCCTTCAAACCGTTGATAAAGTGATTTTGGCGGAGTAGTTTGCGGAGTATCTCCTGTAAAGGAGCGCGAATTGCAATAGATCAAGGGCGAGTTCTTACCGAGTGCTTTGACCAAGCGTTCTATTTTTTCTTCGTGCCAGAGGTCGTCTTGATCTGCAAAGGCAAGAAGTGGTGTAACAACACGGGCACAGGCTTGGCTAAAATTTTGATTATATCCTAGATTGCTTGTGTTTTGGTGAAGCTGAATTCTTTGGTCGTCGATAGCATGTACATTCAATTTTTCCCAGGTGCGATCGGTCGAGGCATCATCGGAAACAAGGATCAATAAATTATTATAAGACTGATTTCGGATCGAGTGTAGTTGTTGGTCTATATATTTTTCTCCGTTGTAGGTACAAAGTACCACGGTTACAGCAGGTAGCTCAGAAACAACAGAAATAGATTCTTTCATAATAGTTCAACAACTAATAAAATGGTTTACTAAATTGCTGTGGTTACAAATCTATTTTAAAAATTGCGCATCACCGTCCTTCTTCCCTTTCCTGTTACAAAACCTGTCGGTGGCGCACGGGTAATGTATGAATATGCCAATCGATTTGCTGCGGCAGGGCATCAGGTAACCATCTTACATTCTTTGCGTCGTCCTTTTAAAAAAATGCGCTCTCCTTTGTGGTGGAAGCGATTGGTATTTGCATGTAGAGGTGCCGCTCGCCCTGCCTGGTTTCCATTGGATGATCGAGTCAACTCTAAAATTGTAGACCAAATCAGTGATGCCTTTGTTCCTGATGGAGATATTCTCTTTTCTACTTGGTGGCAAACTGCCTATGCCTTGGCTACGCTATCTCCGTGTAAAGGGGTGCCTGTTAATTTAGTGCAGGATTTTGAGAATTGGACCGGACAAGAGGACTTAGTAAAATCATCTTATCGACTGCCCCTCCGGCATGCTGCAATTTCTAATTGGCTTCGAGTGCTTGTGGAAAATGAATCAGGAACCCCGGTGCAATTATTACCTAACGCTATTGATACATCCATTTTCAAACAAGTAGTATCACCCGCTTCACGTAATCATTTATCCGTTCTTGCGCTTTACTCTGAAGAGTCCAGAAAAGGCACACGTTATATAATTGCTGCACTAGAACCTTTACGCACTCAATATCCAGGATTGCAGTTCAGTTTCTTTGGGGTTTATCCTCGGCCTGCTTCTTTACCTGAATGGGTACAGTATTATCAAAAACCTAGAGAATTGTCAACTCTTTATAACCAACACGCCATTTTCCTATCTGCTTCACTGGGAGAAGGTTGGGCATTACCTCCGGCTGAAGCAATGGCCTGTGGAACTGCGGTAGTTTGTACAAACATTGGAGGCCATGCGGATTATACCACAGAAAACGAAACCGCCCTACTGATCCCAACGGAAAGTACTGCTGCAATCATTACAGCACTTACTACATTATTTGAAAATAATGCGCTACGAATTCAATTGGCGGAAAAAAGCCGGGAGCAACTCTTGAAAAAATTTAACTGGGATCAAAGTGTTGCCATTGCCTTGAATTGGTTTGACTCCTTACAAAAAGGATAACTTTGCGCTATGGCTGTAACCCTTTGCTTTGACTTTGGCAATACTCGTCGAAAAGTAGCAGTTTTTGAAAATGCTGATTTAAAAGAGGCAATTACGCTTTCTGACGATAATAAGGACACGGTTGAAAAACTAATCAAAGAGTTTAAGCCCGTTAAATCCATTCTATCTTCAGTGGTGAATCATAATCCGGAGTTGGAAGAACTCCTTTTGCAAAACACCCGTTTTCACAAGCTCAATCATCAAACACGCCTGGCGTTTACAACCCCAGTGGGCAAACCTGAAACTATTGGGGCGGATCGCCTGGCTATTGCAGCTGCAGCGGTTCATTACTACCCCAACCAACATACCTTGGTGATTGCATTGGGTTCTTGTATCACTTATAACTTTATTAGCGCGCAGCATGCTTTTCTGGGTGGTGGCATTTCTCCGGGACTTGAAATGCGTCTAAAGTCACTCCAACATTATACAGCTTTACTACCCTTGGTCAAACCCGATGCGGATGTTCCATTAATCGGGTATGATACTACCACCAACATATTATCAGGGGTAATCAAGGGAATGGCCTATGAAATAGATGGATTTGTTGATGCGTACCGCGCTCGTTATGAGAACTTTAACGTGCTCTTAACCGGGGGGGATCTGCCCTATTTGGCTGCCCACTGTAAAAACAGGATATTTGCGGACCCTGATTTAATCTACAAGGGGCTCTATGCCATCAGCGAAGTCAATAATTCCTAACAGTATCAATTTGTTATACAAGTCATTCGGCCTGGCCGCATTGCTGGTTACAATTTCATTTCCAGCGGCTTTTGCACAGGATAACTCTCCTTATTCCAGATACGGAATCGGAGATTTGACTTCCACCACTAATATTAATAACCGAGGGATGGGTGGTATCACGGCAGGATACACTGATCAGTTGTCTGTAAACTTTAATAACCCGGCTTCTTATTCTTCATTTCAAGCCTGGAAAGAAAAAAAATCAAAAAAGTTAAGTTCTGGTCGTGCCATATTAGATATGGGGGTGAATGTAGATAATCGCACATTACGGGATCCTGCAGCTGTGAACAGTTTCAAAGCCAGCAATGCCGTTTTCTCTTATATGCAAGTTGGGTTGCCGCTTCGTCGCGGATGGGGCATGAGCTTTGGTTTACGTCCTGTTTCTCGAATCAGCTATCGTATTGATAAGAACGAACGATTGAGAGATCCCATTACCGGAGTTGCTATTGATAGCGCTATAACCCGTTATAAAGGAGACGGCGGTTCTTACTTGGCTGCCGTTGGTACCGGGCTTTCTTTATTTAGTCGGGAGAAGTTTGGATTGGAAGAAAAGTTTAGCCTGGGATTTAACACTGGATATTTATTTGGAAAGAAAGATTACAGCAGTCGAAGAAGTCTGATCAATGACTCGGTTTCTTATTACCAAGCGAATTTTCAAACAAAGTCTACGTTTGGAAGATTACAAGCCAGCGCAGGTATGCAATATCAGATTCCTCTAAATAAAAGTATGACGCTCACTTTAGGGGCTTACGGAAATTTAGGACAAGAGATCAATGCCGAGCAGGATGTACTCCGTGAAACATTTTATTATGATCAAGGTCAGGGTGAGGTTCGTTTAGATAGCGTTTCTGATATCCGCGGACGTAAGGGTACATTGATATTGCCAGCTTCTTATACGTTTGGATTTGTTTGGCAGAAGTATGCCATCCCCAACAAAGAAGGGGGTTGGATGATTGGTGCAGACTATACTAAACAAGCCTGGAGCGACTATCGTTTTTTCGGAAAGGCAGATTCTATTCAGGATACCTGGGAAATTCGTGTAGGGGCGCAGATCAGTCCTGTACCACGCCGCAGTTATTTTACCAATGTTAATTACCGTTTTGGATTTTTTGTAGGTCCTGATTACGTTCGTTTAATAAACAATACATCTCGATTCGGGGCCAGCTTTGGTGCCGGTTTACCCATTTCAATCAGCCGACAAGCCCCCAATCAGATTACGTTTGTCAATATAGCGCTTGAATATATCAAGCGTGGTAACAAGCAAAATTTGTTACAGGATAATTTATTCAGATTCACCCTTGGTTTCTCTTTAAGTGATATCTGGTTTATCAAGCGTCAATATGATTAAGTCCATTTGGACAGCCCCTTTGGCTTTTTTCACTTTAATACTCTCCGCTTGCGAGAATGATGATCGTGTGCTCACAAATTGGACCAAGCAGTTACGACTCAAGGAAGAGGCCACTGATGTGTTGAGTACAATCAGTCAGGAGGGAAAATTGAAAGCTAAAATCAAATCCCCTTTTATGGTTAAAGAAGCGGGGGATACCATTCAGATGACGTTTCCTCGAACACTTCATTGCGATTTTTATAATGATAGCGCCCTGATCGAAACTCGTTTGGATGCAAAATTTGGGATCTATTATGAAAATCTAAATAAAGTGTATCTCCGCGATAGCGTGGTAGTAATTACCGAGAAAGGCGACACCTTGTTATCCCCGGAACTCTGGTGGGACCAAAACACCAAACTCTTTTATACAGATAAGTATGCCAGTTATCGTAGTCCTGGTCAACAGATTTTAGGTGGACAGGGTTTAGAAGCCACACAGGATTTAAAGCGAATTACTTTTAAGTCAACTACTGGATTGGTCAATGCGCCCAAGAGCCAATAAGAACTAACTTTACATTTCTCAATCTTAATGACTATGCAATACAGAAATATGGGCCGAACAGGCCTTCAGTTAAGCGTCCTCTCCTTCGGAAGTTGGGTTAGTTTTCATAAACAAATTGATGATGGTATTGCAGATGAGTTAATGGGGATTGCTTACGATAACGGCGTTAATTTTTTTGATAACGCAGAAGTATATGCACTCGGCGAGAGTGAAAAAATGATGGGGCGCGTGCTCAAGAAAAAAAATTGGGATCGTACTTCCTATACTGTTTCATCAAAGGTTTTTTGGGGTTGGCGCGGTAAAGAGAATAAGCCGAATCAACATGGGTTGAGCCGTAAGCATATTACAGAAGCTTGTCATGAGGCCTTACAACGTTTACAAACAGATTATTTGGATTTATATTTCTGTCATCGTCCGGACAAAAATGTACCCATTGAAGAAGTAGTTTGGACTATGCACAATCTGATTACGCAAGGCAAAATTTTATATTGGGGAACCAGCGAGTGGAGTGGCGTAGAAATTATGGAGGCGCATCGAATTGCACAACAACATCATTTGATCGGTCCTACTGTAGAGCAGCCTCAATATAATTTGTTTGAGCGGAATAAAATTGAGAACGAATTTTTGATGGTCTATAAAACAGTTGGACTCGGCACTACTATTTGGAGTCCGCTCGCCTCCGGTATGTTAACCGGTAAGTACAACAAGGGAGTACCCGATGATAGTCGCTTTGGTATTAAAGGATTTGAATGGCTAAAAGATCGCTGGATGCAAGATAAAGTACTCAATGCAGTACAATCCTTGGGTCAGCTGGCTACTGAGTTAGGTGTTAGTTTACCTGCATTAAGTATTGCCTGGTGTGTAAAAAACCCAAATGTTACTACGGCAATCTTAGGAGCAACACGCAAAGAACAATTGCTAGAAAATCTAAAAGCATTAGAGGTGTTAGAATTATTGACACCTGATGTGATGAATCGAATTGATACCATAACGGGTACTAAACCTATTCTTCCAGAATATTAATTCAATTGAATATGTCCTTTGCTGGCAAAACAGTACTCATTACTGGAGCTACACGAGGCATCGGTAAAGCGATGGGGCTTCGTTTGGCACGTGAAGGCGCCAATATTATAATTGCAGCTAAAAGTGTAGAAGAGAACCCCAAACTGGGAGGTACCATCTATACAGCGGCAGCCGAAATGGAAGCGGCGGGGGGTAAGGCATTAGCGGTTCCCTGTGATATACGTTTTGAGGAGCAGATACAACAGGTAGTTGATAAAGCCGTAGCGCATTTTGGAGGTATTGATATTCTAATCAATAATGCTTCTGCCATTTCTTTAACACCAACGGAACAAACAGAAGCAAAGCGTTTTGATTTAATGTATAGTATCAATGTACGCGGAACTTTTCTGGTTACTAAAGCTTGTGTTCCCTTTTTAAGAAAAGGAAATAACCCACATATTCTTACGTTGTCTCCTCCTTTGAATCTTGATCCTAAATGGTTTGCCAATCATGTGGCTTATACTATCAGTAAGTATGACATGAGTTTGCTCACTATTGGTTGGGCGCGTGAATTCAAACAAGACGGAATTGCTGCCAACGCACTATGGCCACGTACAACTATCGATACCGCTGCTGTACG
>CAIRNW010000215.1 GCA_903879995.1 uncultured Bacteroidota bacterium | reverse complement strand
TTCAACAGTGGCGATTTTGCAAAAGAAATCAAGATCACCATCCCTAATGCACAGGTTTTAAACCCAAGCCGTCTTTACGCACTTGGTTTTACCATCACTGGTGTTTCTGCTGATAGTAAGATCTCATTTGAGAAATCTTTGGTGGTAGAAATCGGAGCAAAAAATCCTTGGGATGGCGTTTATGAAATGTCAGGCACATTTTCGGATGTATCGAACTCTGCCTTTGTTTACATTGGGGCACAGCAATATTCACTTGTTACAATCAGTGCAACTAAATGTGTTGTTCGTAATGATGACCTGAACGGCGGTATTCCTGGTTATATCTTTAGTAACGCTGGAGCTGGAACCTATTATGGTTCTTATGGATTAGTAATTGGCTTTGATCCTGCTACTAATAAAATTGCTGAGTTGTACAACTATTATGGAGATCCAAGTTTGCCCGCAACCGGAGGAGGAAATCCGGCTGCAGGAACAGGTGCTCCACTTTATGCATCATCTAACGGACGTCGTGCTGTGTTAGATCCTACAGGTGTAAATGCTGTACAAAGCAATAAAGACATTTTAATCAAGCATTGGATGGTTCAGCCGTCTGTAGTTCCAAGTGGACCAAGAAGCTTATTTAATGAGCGTTGGAAATATTTGGGTCCACGCTAATCTCCTCAATAACTTATTTTAAAAGAGGGTCCCGTTTGGGCCCTCTTTTTTTATCTTTGAAAAAAAGCTACATGAGTAATCCCGAGTCAACCCCCAATCAACTCAATATTGAAATTTCTGAAGAGATTGCAGAGGGTGAATATGCCAATCTGGCCATCATTACACATTCTCATGCTGAGTTTGTTGTTGATTTTGTAAATGTGATGCCCGGTACACCCAAGAGTCGGGTAAAATCAAGAATAATTTTAACGCCACAGCACGCTAAGCGATTAATGCGTGCCATGACAGAGAATATTCAGAAATACGAGTCCATCAACGGGGCTATCAAGGATTTAGAAGAAGTGCAATTGCCGCTGAATTTTGGAGGGCCTACTGCACAGGCTTAAGCACTACATAAATCCCTCGTCCGCAAAACTATAATACCCCTGCTCGCTAACAATGATGTGGTCGAGCATGGTGATGTCCAATAAGAGTGCAGCTTCTTTTAACTTTTGAGTTAGGAGTTCATCTGCCCGACTAGGTCTTAAATTACCCGATGGGTGGTTGTGACATACGATAATGCTAACGGCGTTTTGCTGTAATGCTTTCTTTAAAATAATTCTTGGATCCGCAACGGTCCCGGTGATGCCTCCCTCGCTTACAATTTCAAAGTGATTGATACGATTTGCTCTATTAAGAAAAAGTACCGCAAATACTTCGTGCCTCAGATCTTGCAACCTTACTTGTAAATAACGTGCAATATCAGCACTACAGGTGACCTGTTTTTTATCAAGTGGGAGAGAAGCATGTCTTCTTCTCCCTAACTCCAATGCGGCACATATGAGGGCTGCCTTTGCATTTCCGATTCCCTTCAATCCTGCTATTTCTTGTGGCGTTAGCCGACCTAGTTCCTGTAAATTTTGTTTGGCCATTTCCAGCAATTCCATACCCAGCTCCACTGCTGTTTTTTCTCGATTTCCTGATTGCAATAAGATTCCAACTAATTCAGAGGTGCTTAGTTGCTCTACGCCCAGCCTAAATAGTTTTTCACGCGGTCGATCTTCAGCGGACCAGTCCCGTATTGCTTTTTTATTTGCCATCTTTCAAGTATAAGAGCCTAGAGGGGGAGTGACAAGACTGTGCATAGGTTTTTTTGATTCGCAGAAAATATGTCTGACCTGATTGATATCTTCGTGCCACATCCACACGATAACTCTGCTATGCAACATGCCAAAATCTTTTCCGGTACCGGCTCACAGCAGCTGGCGGAACAAATCTGTAAGCAATTTGGGGCTCAGATGGGAAAGGTCAATATCCAACGTTTTAGCGACGGGGAAATTTGTCCGGTTTATCTTGAAAGTGTCAGGGGGGATTATGTTTTTATAGTGCAAAGTACCTGCTCTCCATCCGACAATATCATGGAGCTTCTACTCATGATAGATGCGGCAAAAAGAGCCTCTGCCTACAAAGTAATTGCAGTGTTACCCTACTACGGATATGCCCGCCAGGATCGGAAGGATAAGCCCCGGGTAGCAATTGGTAGTAAGCTGATTGCCAACATGTTAGTGGCGGCTGGCGCTGATCGGGTGATTACGATGGATTTGCATGCTCCCCAGATTCAAGGTTATTTTGATATTCCCGTGGATCACTTGGATAGCCATGCCGTTTTCATCCCTTATATCGAGAAACTGAAGCTGGAAAACCTTACCTTTGCGGCCCCTGACGTGGGATCGGCCAATCGAATCAGGCAGATCGCCAGCTATTTCAACGCCGAGATGGTTATTTGCGATAAACATCGCAAAAGGGCAAATGAGATAGCCAGTATGGTGGTGATTGGTGATGTGCTGGATAAGGATGTAATCATAATAGACGACATCTGTGATACCGGAGGAACCCTTGCAAAAAGTGCGGGGTTGTTGAAAGAAAAGGGGGCTCGTTCAGTCCGTGCGCTGATTACACATCCTGTACTTAGCGGCAAGGCTTACGAGAACATTGAAAACAGTGTGCTGGAAGAACTGGTGGTCTGTGATACCATCCCAGTCAAACAGCAGGGAAGCAAAATCAAAGTGTTGAGTGTGGCGGACTTGTTTGCTGTGGCAATACGCAACGCTTTTGAGAATAAGAGCATAACCAGTCTCTTTGTGTATTCTCAGCTGAAAGGAAATTGAACCAATAAAACAAAATAGACATGAACACGATTACAATCGAAGGACAACTGAGGACCGGATTTGGCAAAG
>CAIRNW010000214.1 GCA_903879995.1 uncultured Bacteroidota bacterium | reverse complement strand
GTGACTTAGTTCCTAGAGTGCCTTTCCATACTGCAAGTGATTACGGACTATATAAGTTTGTAATTACAGGTAAAAATAACGATGGAAGTATTAGTTATTCGGGATTATTTAATAATAAAGGGTGGAACTGGACATCTCCCGCTTTATCCCCAGCACCTACACCTTTGATATCATCAACACCCACTACATCGGCCTCAAAAATTCCAGATCCTTTGCTTGCCGACGAGAAAAAATTTGCAAGTAAAAAGTGTAACAATTTGTCAACACGTGATGGAAATTGTATTCCTGTGTGTGTTCCATTGAATATGCAGAAAGTTTCAGGGCCGGTTTATGGTGACCCTAAAAACGCTGTCGGTCCCGATGGGTTGCCATTTAACCAAAATACTGCCAACTATTTTTATGAAAAAAATAGTAGCGGTTCTGGAGGTGAATACTATCCTATTACCGATTCGGTATACTCACGAATAATGTATGGAACAATGACAGACTGCACACAGGATTACGCGTGTTCTCCGAGTGGACTTCCTGGTAGCGATGGTGCAAAGGCACAATGTAGAAGTCAGTCTGCACCGCCAAAACCAAAACCAACAGGTCCATGTGATCCGTCATGCAGAAGAGTGAAAGACCCACGTTTTGCAAAAGAAGCCTGTGATTTTAATAAAGAAACCGGTTATACATGTTCAGCATGTCCAGGTTTGCCTAATGGTGAAATAGATTGTAATAACTTTAGAGCAAAATGTAGTGGATGCGGAGATGACTTAGTTGCAAAATTTCCTGTAGGATGGCAGCCTGATTCGAAAAAAAGACCAAATGATAAACCATATACAGGGACAGATTGTGAAATCAACTGCGAAAAACCAGGGATAGACACATTTCAAACTTATTTAGACACTTTCCGTGATAACACTGGTTTTGATAGCGGGAGCTGTGAAATTATTGGAAGAAGACTTATAAAATGTCGTCCCGTTAGAAAAGGAACCGGTATGGGAACTGGCGCGGGTTCTAGTAAAAGCACATCTACAGCTATGAAGTCGATTCCTACCCCCGATGAATGTAGTTTATGCGATGAAGAAAACCTGCATGGGTATGCAACATTCGAGAGAAAATGGGATGACTATACAAAACAAAATAACTATGTAAACATTAAACTGATAGATAAACCTAATGACGAGTATGGTAACTATAGTAAGGGTGATGTGGGTGGCGTGGACGATGTGGATGACATGGGTGGTATAAGAGACAGACGTGACAGAAATAACAATAAAGATCGCGTGCGCGGCGCATCGTATGGCCCAAGTGATGGCAGCGGAGGCAGCGGTGGTCGCGGTGGAGACGACTGGGAAATTTGGGACGATCAGGGTAACAATAATAGAGCCGGATGGAGAGGTAGTTGCGGCGAGGATGGGTGGTATCAGTCTATATTTGATGCGAAAAGTAAGTCTTTTCAAGTTGCGGCAGCAAATGCAGAGTCGAATCAACAACAAGCTTATATCGAGACATTAAAACTTCAACTGAATAAATTAAATGACGAGTATACTACTCAAAAAGTTGCGATAAATAAGATGAAATCGAATATAGATAAACAAGTTAGTGCTTGTCAGAATGCTAAGGGCAAACTGAATAATGCGATGATGAGCAGTGTATCTGATGACATGAATAAAAATGCGGCGATTACATTCAAGGAAAAAATAGATGCAATTGCCCGGTCCAACAATATTGCGATGCTTGAGCAAAATGTAAAATCGGCATGTGACAATGCAAAAGAGTTAAGTATTTCTTACAAAGACTCGATAAAAAAACTTGGAGATATAGAAACCAAGAGACAAACTATTATTGAAAAGATCGTGATTGCAACAAATAAGTTAACAGAAAATAAAACAACTATTAATATTAACCTCGGAGGAGGTGCAGGATGGATGAATGACTGCGGCGACCGCCTAGGATGCGGGAATGGAATTCAGTATAGTAATATTTATATGAATGACTATTTTAAACCACAGCGTAT
>CAIRNW010000213.1 GCA_903879995.1 uncultured Bacteroidota bacterium | reverse complement strand
GATAATACCACAGCTAAAACAAATTTTCAACTTAGCTTTTTGCTCCAGTCTTTGGATGCTACTCCCGGAGGACGAACCACAGTTTGGCAAGTCGATTATGGACTTGGAGATAACCCAACAACCTTCACATCAGTTGCCACCACTCCAGCAACGCTTACAACTAATTTGGGAACGTTTGCCAGTGTCCCTGTTACGGTGAATTTTGGAAATGCTTTAAATAATTTGAATCAGAAAGTATGGATACGCATTATTACACTTGCAGCAACTACTGGAAGTGGTAATCGTCCCTCTACTGCAATTGATAATGTTCAACTGTCTTGGAATTAATAAAAATCGTTTATGAAAAAAATACTCGTTGCTCTCTTTCTACTGATTTCATCTCTTTCCTTTGGACAGTCTACTACAGTGGTGATTAGTCAAGTTTATGGGGGCGGTGGTGCTACATCAGGCACGCCAACATATAAATCAGATTATGTTGAGCTTCATAATGTCAGCAGTGCAGCCCAATCATTGGATGGATTTTCTATTCAGTACGGATCTAGTACCGGAAATTTTGGAGGTTCTGCCTCTCAGATTTATGCTTTTCCTGCAGGTACCAGTATTCCGGCAGGAGGATATTTACTCATTCAATGTGGCTCCCTGGGCACAGTGGGAGCTGACTTTCCTGTAACTCCGGATCTTTCCACTCCTACTAGTGCAATGTCGTTAAGCGCCAGCTCCGGAAAAGTAGCTTTGGTTAACGCAGCAACAGGTTTGGGATGTGGTGCCACTGCCACACCGTGTACCTTACCTGCAACTGGTATTATTGATCTTGTTTCTTATGGAGCAGCTAATAACGGAGAAGGAAATACAACGGTAAATAATGGGACTGCATTAGTGAATACCCAGGGCGCTGTTCGTAAAACCAACGGATGTACAGATACCGATAATAATAATAGTGATTTTGATGTTGTAACAGCTCCAGTACCTCGCAAAAGTACTTCCCCCGTTGCACTTTGTACCAGTGCTTCTCCTTCATTGACAATTGCAGCCTATACCGCTTTCTCAACTACTGCAGTGGGTATTACCAGCGCTTCGCAATCTGCAAATCTTTCTGGTGCTAACCTAACTGGGGCGCCTGGTTCAATAACTGTTACATCCTCTTCTACAGATTTTGAAGTTTCTTCTAATAACTCTACGTGGGGTTCCAGTGCAACAATAGCATATAGCGCAGCAACATTGAGTGCAACTCCTGTGTACGTTCGTTTCAAACCGCAAGCGGTGGGTGCAAGATCAGGTAACCTGAATTTTTCTGGCGGTGGTGCCACAGCAACTGCTGCTGTTTCGGGTACGGGTGTTGCAATCACTGCGCCTGTTGCTACATCGGCAACCTCCATAACAGGAACAGGCTTTACGGCTAATTGGAGTGCAGTGACCGGAGCTGTGGGTTATAATCTGGATGTTTATTCTCAATCAACAGGGCAAGTTACCAGCACATTGGCGGGATGGAACTTTACAACTGCTGCGGCTACTGCTCAAACAGCTGATGCAGGAAATGCAAATAATATTTCCATTCAAACATTAACACCACAAGGATTCTCTGCTAATACCGTTTCCTGGCCCGGTGGTCCCACTGCTGCTACAGGAGCAAATCCCAATTCAGTTTCCACCAATGGATGGGATAATGGTGCGGATACTAAGTATTGGCAAGCTGATGTAAATACTACAGGCGCTACTGCTATCACAGTGTCCTCCATGCAGGGATCTTCTAGTACAGGTCCTAAAGATTTCAAACTGCAGTACAAAGTGGGAGCTGGGGGTACTTGGACGGATGTTACAGGAGGAACTGTCACTTTAACCACTGCAGTGGCTGCTGGTAATGCAACTACTTGGGGCGCTTTAAGTGATGTAGCTTTACCAGCTGATGCAGCCAACAAGCCATTGGTTTCACTTCGTTGGTTGCAAACCAGCAACAACAGTGTGGGGGGTGCAACAGTTGCATCGGGTGGTACCAGCCGAATCTCTGCGGTTTATGTAAAAGGTAGCACTACGGGTACCGTAAATAATTATATTCTTCAAAATCAAAATGTCGGGAATGTAACTTCTTACGGAGTTACTGGATTAACAGGTGGAACAACGTATTACTATGTAGTAAGAGCAGTAGCGGGTGGCATTGCTTCAGCAAACTCTAATGAGATAACTGTGACTACAAGTTCTAGCACGCCAACGGTCACTACGAGTGCATTGACTGGATTTGGAAACGTATGCATTAACACAACTGCGGGTCCAAACTCTTTTACCATTACAGGAACCAACCTAACCAGCGGTAATCTGGCAATTGCAGCATTGAGCGGCTATACGTATGCTACTACATCAAATGGAACGTATACTAGTTCATTGTCCATTCCTGTAACGGGCAGCTCTCTATCACAGGAAGTATTTGTAAAATTCACGCCAACGGCTGTTCAATCCTTTAATGGAAATATTGCATTGTCGGGTGCAGGCTTAGGTGCCGCTGTCAATATAGCGGTCACGGGCGCTGGAGTGAATACATTAGCTACCACTACAACAGGTGCTGCTAGTAGTATTACACAAACTTCAGCATCCTTAGCGGGTTCTATTTCTGCAACGGGTTGTGGGACTGTATCAGCATACGGAATTGAATATAGCACAACAAATAATTTTACGACAGGTACTCAAGTTGCTGGATCTAATTTGTCTGGTGGAAATTTCTCCATTAACCTCAGTGGATTAACTGCAGGTACAACTTATTATTATAAAAGTTACGCTGTCACGGCAGCGGGCACTGCTTATGGTGCACAGCAAAGTTTTACTACTGTATCATTAAATCCAACCCTGTCCGTTAGTACGTTGAGCGGCTTTGGTGCAGTCTGTATTAATACAACTGCAGGTCCGTCCTCATTTACCATTACAGGAAGTAATCTATCAACTGCTGCTGTTACGGTGGCTGCATTAGATGGATATAGTTATTCCACCACTTCCAATGGCACTTATACAGCTACACTTTCTCTTACTCAATCAGGAGGCAGCTTCTCACAGCAAATATTTGTTCGTTTTACACCCACAGCCGCTCAAGCCTACAATGGAAATATTGCCGTTGCAGGAGGGGGTATTGCTGCTGCGGTGACTGTGGCAGCCAGCGGTAGTGGTATTAATACAACACCTACTGTCACTACAGGCGCTAGTAGCGGAATAAGCAGTAATGGCGCTACGTTAGCTGGTTCTATTACTGCTACTGGCTGTAGTACAGTTTCTGCTTATGGTATTGAGTATAGTACTACCAATGGGTTCACTAATGGATCTGGAACAAGAATCGCTTCTTCCAATTTGGCTAGTGGAAATTTCAGTTCTTCAGTAAGCGGATTGAATGCTGCTACTACATATTATTACAAGGCGTATGCAACAAATGGTGGAGGTACTTCCTACGGAAATCAGCAATCATTCACCACGGCGGCACCGCCTCCTGCACAACTAAATGTATCTTCTCTTAGTGCATTTGGAAACGTTTGTGTAGGGGCGTTTGGGGGTCCAAACTCTTTTACCATCACGGGAACTAATCTTACTAATGCTTTGATCACAGTGGGGCCATTAACTGGATACACGTTTAGTCAAACATCTACGGGCTCGTTCAGCGATGTGATTGGATTATTGCAATCTGGTGGCACCCAAACGTTGACGGTTTATGTACGTTTTGTTCCAACAGCAGTTCAATCCTACACGGGATCTATTCCTGTGAGTGGGGGTGGAGCTGCCGCTACCAGTGTGGCAGCTGCTGGTACGGGGGTTAATACGCCCCCGAGTGTCACTACGGGAGTTGCATCTGCCATCACTACTAGTACCGCTATGTTATCTAGTTCATTTGGTAGTGGAGGATGTACCACCCCTTCTGGTTATGGTATTGAATACAGTACTATAAGTGGCTTTGCAAACGGAACGGGTACTCGGATTGCTGCTACCGCAAATGTCAATGGCAATTACACTGTTTCACTCTCTGGATTACAACAAGGTACTACCTATTATTTCAAAGGTTATGTTACAACTGCCGGGGCTATCAGCTATGGTGTGCAACAATCTTTCACTACCGTAAGAATCGGGGATGGTTTTAGAATTTTCCCTAGCCCTGCGGAGCGGGGAGCTGTAATACGCGTTACTCAATCTCCTCTTACAGCAGGCAACTACTCATTGTTGCTCTATAATCAACAAGGCCAATGTGTATGGCAGAAGCAACTAAATGTTCAGGGAACTTATATCAATGAAGCTATCACGTTGCCGGTTAATCTCGCCTTTGGAATTTATCGGGTTGTATTAGCCAATGAAGCGATGCAGGTTGGGGTGCAGCAACTAGTCATACAATAGTAGTTAGTGAGAACCAATTCAAAAACCCGGTTACATACGTAGCCGGGTTTTTTTATGCAGGAGTATGCTTTCGAATATCCATTACACGCATTTGTAGGCTGCGCTGATTATTGAAATCATTTTGGTCCAAAGTAAAAGCGATATCAATCGATTGTTGCTTTTCCAATAAGTTGAACTTCTTTGCTAATCCAAATCCAATTCCATTGAATGTGCACTGTCCATCCGTAATGGAAAAGCGGATATGTTCTTCTTTTACAATTTTTGAATAGCCAGTATTCCAAACTCCTCGCACTAAAAAAACAGGGCGGAAATTGTCAGGCCCAAAAGGTTCCATTTGCCCAATTAGTTTGTAAAGATTCCAATTCAATGCCTGTAAGGCTATTTCTAAATCAATTTCTATGACTGGTACTTTTTGTTCAGGAAGAATCGTGTTCGACACTACATTTTCAAATGCAGCGGCAAAGGCAGGTACATTTTTTTCTTCTAAGGTCATGCCTGCTGCAGCAAAATGACCACCATAACCGATGAGATGTTCTTTGCAAGCATGAATGGCCTCATATAAATTAAAGCCAATAACACTTCTTGCACTTCCTGCTACAATATCCCCGGATTTTGTCAAAACAATCGTAGGTCGGTAGTAATGTTCAGTCAGTCGTGACGCTACGATTCCTACCACTCCTTTGTGCCAGTGTGGCTGGTATACAACGGTTGCATTTTTCTGATGAATGGTGGTATCCGATTCAAGCATTTCCAGTGCCTCACGGGTAATGAGTCGATCAGCCTCGCGTCGGTCTGTGTTGTCGCTATGCAATTGTGAAGCAAAATGGAGTGCGGTGGATTTATCTGTTGCAATAAAAAGTTCTACGGCTTTTCCCGCCTCATCCATTCTTCCGGCCGCGTTGACACGGGGTGCTATGATAAATACTAGTTTTTGAATATCGAGTTCTTGCTTCAAATTGCTCAACTCACAAAGGGCTGCAATACCCGGGTTCGGGTTTTTGTTGGCTTTGAGCAAGCCATGAAAGGCTAGAATTCTATTTTCCCCAGTCATGGGAACAATGTCCGCTGCAATGGCAGTAGCTAATAAGTCCAACTGTTCAAGGGCTCTGTTGTCGGTCAGCTCTAATTTTTCCTGCAGTGCGCACATTAATTTAAACCCTACGCCGCATCCACATAATTCTTTATATGGGTAAGAACAACCTGGTTGCTTGGCATTTAATATGGCTACTGCCGCAGGAAGCTCCGGATCAGGAAGGTGATGATCACAAATAATAAAATCAATTCCAAGTCCTTTGGCATACTGGACAAGTTCAACAGATTTGATTCCACAGTCTAGCGATATAATTAGAGTATATCCATTTGTTGCTGCAAAGTCAATACCTGCTTTACTGACTCCATATCCTTCTTTGTATCGATGCGGAATGTAATAATTCAGATTAGGATGAACCGTGCGAAGAAAAATATAAAAGCTGGCCACCGCTGTGGTGCCATCTACATCATAGTCTCCGTAAATCAAGATTTTTTCTTGTTGCGTAATTGCTTTTTCAATCCTGTCCACGGCTTTATCCATGTCTTTGAAAAGCCAAGGGCTGTGTAAATCTTCTAAATGTGGACGGAAATAGGCGCGTGCTTGTTCAAACTCCTCGATACCTCTTTGCACGAGTAGTGTGGGCAGAGCAGGATGCACTTGCAGGGCCTCTTGTAGCGCGCTGACTTTTATCGGATCAACCGATTTTGTGGTCCACCTTTTTTCCAAAACCTCAGTATTTTCTATCCGTTACAAACCTGACCATATCCTCCAGCCCTTTTCTAATTGGATTATCTGGAAAATTATAAAGTTCTTTAATTGCTTCTTCTTTAAAGGCATTCATTTTTTTAATCGAATAGTCAATGCCTCCTGCTTTGATCACCTCATTAATCACCCAATTTAGTTGTGCTTTATTTTCTTTTTCATTTTTAACTATATAAATAATCTTCTTACGTGTGGAACGATCAACCTTGTTTAGCGTGTAGATGAGCGGCAATGTTAGTTTGCTTTCTTTAATATCATTTCCGGTAGGTTTTCCGATATCCTCACTGGTGTAATCAAATAGGTCGTCCTTAATTTGAAATGCCATTCCTGTGAGTTCACCAAATTTTCGAAGTCTATTCGTGAATTCTTCATTTTGACTGGTTGCCCAAGCCCCTGCGGCACAGGCTGAGGCAAGTAAAGAGGCCGTTTTATTTCGTATAATTTCGTAATAAACCTCTTCTTGTAAATTCAGATTGCGGGCTTTTTCTAATTGTAATAATTCGCCCTCACTAATTTTTTTTACCGCTTCTGAGAGTATGTGCAACAACCTATAGTCTTGGTGTTCCAGCGTAAGTAACAATCCTTTTGCTAATAGATAATCGCCTATTAGTACACTGGCTTTAGTCTTCCAAAGTGCATAGGTTGAAAAAAAACCTCTTCTTTCGCTGGAATCATCTACTACGTCGTCATGCACCAACGTAGCGGTGTGTAAGATTTCTACCAGCGATGCGGCTCGGTAGGCCGAGTCATTGATGGATCCACAGAGCTTTGCTGATAACAATACAAAAAGTGGTCTTAACTGCTTTCCCTTCCGCTTTACAATGTAGCGCATAATTCGATCGAGCAGGGGGGCTTGGCTTTGGACCGCTTCCTTGAACTTCGATTCAAAAATTTCTAATTCTTCCCGTACCAGGTGGGTGGGTAAGTTCATGCAGGTTGCAAAAATAAGTGGTTAATGGGTGGCATAAATGGGGAAATAGGGCTTGATAAAAATCTGTTAAGTAATTGAGAAATAATGGGAAATGAAAGATTTACACCGAATAAAAATTTTGAATATTCACAATTTTTGCCTACTTTTGTGCATAATTTTCGTTTATCTTAAATCTTAACCCCTCATTATGAGAAGTAGTGCATATGTATTGGCGGTTCTTTTAAGCTTGTCGGCATCTGTTGGATTTTCACAAAAAGTGGGTAATTCCTACGATTTGAGAGATTCTTCATTGATTCCTTCAAAAAGAATGCCTCAACACACAGAGTTTCTTAACGGAACTTACAACTATCCTGCAAAACCACGTAGTCAGTGGGAAGTGGGTGTAAAAGCTGGTTTATTCCAAATCAGTGGTGATGTTCCTGCTCAGTTCTTGTCCCCTGGATTTGGATTCCATGTGCGCAAGTCCCTAGGTTACACTGTTTCAGCCCGTGTTGAGTACATGTACGGAATCGGAAAAGGGTATAGCTATCGCGAATACAGAAATTTTGCCAGAAATACAGCATGGGGTGAGAGTATTGCCAGCCCTGCACAGCGTTATTCAGCTCCTCGCGCACTTCAAATTACTACGCCCGCTGGTACTACCGTTACTTACGTTTCTTCTAAGGATGGCAGTGCTAACACACCGCTTGAGAAAATATTCTACAACTATAAGGCCAAGGTACAAGACTTTACAGTGCAGGCTTTATTGACTATTAATAATATTCAGTTTCATAAGACCAACAGCTCTCTAACTACTTATGCAATTGCAGGTGGTGGTGCTGCTATATATGAAACTCGTGTGAATGCCCTAAATGGTGATGTGAAGTACAACTTCAACACCCTTACTCAACCTGCATACAAGGACCGTCAGGATTTCTTGAAGAATTTAAAGAATAATATTCTGGATGGAAGTTTTGAAACTCCTGCTGAAAGTCATGGTGCTGCTCGTTCACAGGTTGGTGGCAAAACCATGCGACCAGTTGGAACCTTTGGTTTTGGAGTAGCCTTTAAATTAAATAATCGTATCAATTTAGCAATTGAAGATCGCTGGACCATTACACGTGATGACTTATTAGATGGTCAGCGTTGGCAGGAATTTGCCTGGGGTGATGCTGCATTGACGCCTGATTTCGATACTTATAATTACATGACAGTAGGGTTGAATATCAACCTTGGAAAAAATGCTGTTCAGCCTTTATACTGGTTAAATCCTTTGGATTATCCTTATGCTGAATTGCGTAATCCTCGTTTGATGAATATCCCTAAGCCAGTATTACTGGATACAGATGGTGATGGTGTTACTGATCAATTTGATCGTGAGCAAACACCTGCTGGTTGCCCTGTGGATACACATGGTGTAAGCTTGGATACAGATGGTGATGGTGTACCTGATTGTAAGGATAAGGAATTGATCACACCAACTCGTTGCCAGCCTGTTGACGTGGATGGCGTAGGCAATTGCAAATGCCCTGATGATTGTAAAGTAGCGGTAGCTCCTGCTCCCACTTGCGAACAAAAATTAGGTGCGCTTCCTAGCGTAGCATTCAAGACTGGTTCAAACAAATTAACTGACGATGCCAAAGCGGTACTAGCTGCTGTTGCTTCTCGTGTTCGTAATAATCCAGGTTGTAATGTGGTGGTAGTTGGCTACTGCGCTGCAGACAAGCGTGAGCAGCAAATGAGCTGGGATCGTGTTAATGCAATCATTACCTACATGGTAGATAAGGAGGGTATTAGCCAGGATCGCTTTATTTTCAACTATGGTCAACAAGGTGGAGATTGCAATACAGTTGATTTACGTGCTGCCGGAGAAGGTGAAACCGGACCTAATCGTGTTGATCCTCCTCATCCAAATCTTCGCCAGAACTAATCATATTTCGATAGCAAATTGCTAGGAACCCCGGTCAATCCGGGGTTCCTGCTTTATGCCCCTTTCCCCTGACTATCATAGCTTTAGGCTATTATTAACGCCCTGTCCTTGGTAGTTCATCTTTTTTGCGTAAGTTTTGCTGCTTCACCGTAATTTTGCTCCCCCATGTCCATCCTATTGCGATTCAGTGTGTTGTCAATGATTTTCCTCTCGGTTGGACTGTTGTCTGGTTGTGGCAAAAGCATGAGTAAACTTTTGAAAAATCCAGATGCGGCCTATAAACTGAGAATGGCCGAACAGTTCTTTGCAAAAAAGTCATACACCAAGGCACAACAGGTTTATGAGGATATCATGCCTTTTTACAAAACCAGTAAAGAGTTTGAAGATATCTATTATAAGTATGCCTATTGTGCGTACAATCTGTACGATTTCATGAACGCAGAAAATCTTTTCAAAAGTTATTTGGAAATTTTTCCTACTAGTACTCGTGCAGAAGAAATTGATTACATGCGCGCTTACTGCTTTTATAAACAATCGCCGAAGGCTGCATTAGATCAAACGAACACGGTGAAAGCGATGGGAATGATGCAGACTTTTATCAATACGCATCCCGGTTCGCCCCGTAATAAAGAAGCTTCGGAAATTATCGATCAATGCAGAGCTAAGCTTGAAGCTAAAGAATTTATGAGTGCGCAGCTTTATTATGACCTGGGTCAGTTCAGAGCAGCTGGGGTAGCTTTTACTTCTCTATTAAATGCTTTTCCTGAGTCAGTGCGTGCTGATGAGTACAAGTTGATGGCCATTCGTTCTTACTTTCAATACGCCGAAATGAGTATTGAAGAAAAAAGAGTGGAGCGTTTTGAACAAGTGGTAAATGAATGTTATGAATTCACGGATCGATATCCGGAAAGTAAGTTGAGAAAAGACGTTGAAACCATTTTAAATAATTCACAGAATAATATAAAAACACTCAAAAATGAGCAAGTTAAGACGGCATCTTAGTGCAGGAATTACCAGTAATGTGGAAACACGTAATCTTCAGGATCTGCGTGCTAAAACTGGAAATGTATACGAGTCTATCTCTATCGTTGCAAAACGAGCCGGGCAGATTAATATTTCATTGAAAGAAGAATTGCATACTAAATTGGAGGAATTTGCTTCACACACGGATAGTTTAGAAGAGATCCATGAGAACAAAGAGCAAATTGAAATTTCTCGTGCCTATGAGCGGATGCCAAACCCGGCTTTGTTGGCTACTCAAGAATTTATGGACGATAAGATTTATTTCCGTAAACAAGAAGATGAACTGTTCAGCTAATCATTGCTGACATGAAACGCACGGTATTTTATTTATTTCTTTGCTTGCTTCCTGGTTTAGCAAGTAGTCAGGAAATACAGGCCCGTGTAGATATACTTACCAATAAAATCAGTTCCCAAGTGGATCGTAGGGTTTTTCAAACTCTACAAAGTGGTCTTACCAATTTTATTAATTCCAGAAAATGGACCACCGATGTGTTTCAGCCAGCTGAACGGATTCAATGTAGTTTTCTGTTAACACTTTCACAGGACCTTGGTAATAACACATACCGGGGTAGTTTGACCATTCAAGCGGCTCGTCCTGCTTATAATACAACATACGTTAGTCCGCTGCTGAATTTTCAAGATGATAATCTGATTTTTAAATATGTTGAATTTCAGCCCATTGAATTCAATGAAAATCGGGTGCAGGGTAGTGATCCTTTAGTGGCAAATTTGACAGCAACGATAGCGTATTACATCAATGTTATTTTAGGACTGGACTATACTTCTTTTAGTCTTCGAAGTGGTGATGTTTATTTTCAGAAAGCTTGGAATATTGTCAATAATGCTCCCGATGCAAAAGATATTTCTGGCTGGAAATCCTTCGATGGGCTTCGTAATCGATATTGGTTAGCTGAAAATTTAAATAATAATCGATTTACCCTCTTTCATGATGCATTGTACGCGTATTACCGAACGGGTATTGATGTTCTTTTTGAAAATGAAGAGGCGGCACGCAATGGGATATTAAACGCGTTGAGCTATTTAAACACAGTCAATACGGAGAACTTGAATTCTATGGTTGTCCCCGTGTTTTTTCAGGGTAAAGGAAATGAGTTGCTTAAGGTATTTAGCAAAGGAACTGGAGAACAAAAAGCTCGGGCTAAGGAGTTGCTTTCAAAATTAGATATCACAAACTTATCACTTTACCGGACCCTATGAGAAGCTTGCTGCTTGTATTGATGTCTAGCATTCTTTTATGGGGATGTATGAATGACCAAGCTGTTCCTCCGTCGATTCTTAGCCCTGCTAAAATGGAGGTAGTGCTGTTTGATATGCTGCGAAGCGGTAATTTGGTAAATAGTTTTCTACTTACCAAAGACTCCAGCCTCCCAAAGGAACAGACCCACATCAATTGGCTTAACAAGGTGCTGACCTTTCACAACGTTTCTGAACAGGAGTTCAAGCAAAGTTTTGCGTATTACCAGCGCCATCCTGAATTGCTGGCGCGTGTAATGGATTCCATTTCTAAAAGAGAGGAGGATCCGCTGATCAAAATCAGTAAACCAGGAAGAACACTTCCTGCAGAGTAAGTTCATAATTTAGCAATTACAAAAATCTTATGAATAAAGTTGTAGCAGGTCCCGATGTGGCCACGCATGATATTAAGGATGGTGCCACGCTTTTGCTTGGTGGTTTTGGTTTGTGTGGTATTCCGGAGAATTGCATCTCCTCCCTTGTAAAGAAAGGAATCAAGGAGTTGACTTGTATCTCTAATAATGCAGGGGTGGATGATTTTGGAATTGGCTTGTTGCTTCAACGAAAGCAAGTACGTAAGATGATTTCGTCCTATGTAGGGGAGAATGCTGAATTTGAACGACAGATGCTTAGTGGCGAATTACAAGTAGAGCTTATTCCGCAGGGGACATTGGCTACACGATGTCTGGCTGCTGGTTATGGGATGCCTGCCATTTTCACACCTGCTGGAGTTGGTACCGAAGTGGCTGCTGGAAAAGAAGTAAGGAACTTCAACGGAAAGGATTATTTATTGGAATATGCATTTGATGCTGATTTTGCAATTGTAAAAGCCTGGAAAGGCGATACAATGGGAAATTTAATTTTTCATGCTACTGCACGAAATTTCAATCCACTGATGGCGATGGCTGGAAAAATAACTATAGCAGAGGTTGAGGAGTTGGTTCCAGCTGGCAGTTTGGATCCCGATGCCATCCATACACCAGGTATTTACGTGCATCGAATTTTTGAGGGAAAGAATTACGAAAAACGTATTGAGCAGCGAACCATTCGAAAAGCTTGATTAATATAATAGCAGTATGTCATTGACAAAAGAACAGATAGCACAACGCATTGCCAGGGAATTAAAGCATGGATTTTATGTGAACCTCGGAATTGGAATACCCACCTTGGTGGCCAACTATATTCCTTCTGGCGTAGATGTGGTACTTCAAAGTGAAAATGGATTACTGGGCATGGGTCCATTTCCCACTCCAGATCAAGTTGATCCTGATTTGATTAACGCTGGAAAGCAAACCATCACTACCATTCCGGGCTCAGTTTTTTTTGATTCCGCAATAAGTTTTGGAATGATTCGGGCTGGAAAAGTGGATCTTACCGTTTTAGGTGCCATGGAGGTTAGTGAACAGGGAGACATTGCCAATTGGAAAATTCCCGGTAAAATGGTGAAAGGAATGGGAGGTGCTATGGATCTGGTAGCAAGTGCTCGAAACATTATTGTTGCCATGATGCATACCAATCCCAAAGGCGAATCTAAATTACTCACTCGGTGCGACCTCCCTCTCACGGGAGTTCGTTGTGTTAAAAAAGTAGTAACCGATTTAGCAGTTTTGGATATCACTCCCGACGGTTTTCTTTTACGCGAGCGTGCCCCCGGTGTTACCGTTGAGGAGATTCAGTCGAAAACTGCTGGTAAATTGGTGGTTCCCTCTACCGTCCCTGAGATTCTCTTCTAGAGCGAAACAATACCGTTTCGAATAGCAACCATTGCTAGCCCCACACGGCTTTTGACATCTAACTTGATAAATAATTGGTCTCGGATAGAGTCTACCGTTCTTGGGTTTAACTTCATTCGCTGCGCTACTTCCTTATAAGTCATATCGGAACAGGCTAATTGAAGAAAAAAAACTTCCTCATCGTTCAATAAGGACTTTTGAAGTCGCTTTGTTCCTGCTTCCTTATTGTTAACCATATTAACTAATTTGGTAGTGGTATGGTTAGAGAAGTACTGCCCCTCAGTGGCGATGGTAGTGATAGCTGCTCTGAGGTCAGCGGGGCTTGCAGACTTATGAAGAATTCCTTTTACCCCTAATTGGAGTAGTTGTATCAGGGTAAGCTCAGAATCGTACATTGTTAACATCAACACTTTGATGGAGGGGCGATTATTTTTAAGCCATTGGGCAGTTTCCATGCCATTCATTTCCTTCATGTTCAAATCTAGCAACACCAGGTCTGGTTCAGGATTTGTTTCCAGGGTTTGGATTAATTCCTTACCATGGCTACACTGCTCTACAACTTTAAAATTTTCAAACTCATTGATGCGGGCGGCTAGCGCATTGCGCAACATAACGTGGTCGTCGACAAGGATGATTCGTATCATAGATTGGTTTTTAAGCAGGGGATTTGAAGGGTAAGACAGCTACCTTGGTTAGGGGCACTTTGTATTTTTAATTTTCCATGCAGCGATTGTGCCCTGAAATTCATATTTCTTAGACCGGCAGATTCTCGGCCTTCCTTTTGCATATCGAATCCCTTCCCATTATCAGTTACTTTTACGGTTAGCGCTTGATCTAAAAAATTTAATTCTACTTCCACTCTACTGGCCTTTGCATGTTTTAAGATATTATTTAGCGCTTCCTGGATGATTCGATAAATAATCAATTCTATTTCATCGGTGAGATAATAGGGATTTCCCTGGATAGAAAGGGATGTTTGCATACCACATGCCTGTTGCATTCGGTCTAATTGTTTTTCAAGTGCAGCACGTAATCCAATAGATAGAATTAGTTCTCCATTGAGAGAACGGGAAAGCTGGTGTATTTCATGTAGCGTTTCCTCCAGGAGTTGAATGGTGTCGCTTATTCTTAATGAGGGGTTACTCTTGTCTATTCGCTGCAGATTGAGAATTGACAGTAGGATTGTTTGGCAAGCGTTGTCGTGTAATTCTGAGGATATTTGTTGATAGGATTCCTCTTGTATGGCAATCTGCCAATTTTGCCACGTACTTTTCTTGATTTTACTCCGTGTTTCCATAGGTTAAAACTAAAATTCAGTTTGTCAATTCATCAATTTATGCTATCCGTATTTTTCCCAGATTAGTATGGTGTTTTTCGCCACTTTTCTATGGGAAATTTGTGCTTAACTTTAAAATGAATTTTTAAACCATTTTTAGTTTTCATTGTTAAAATTTCATGCAAGCAGTTTGCTTATTTTGGTTTAGGCGAGATCTTCGATTGGCGGATAATCGAGGGTTTTTTGAGGCATTACAATTGGGAATTCCTGTACAGCCAATTTTTATTTTTGATACCAACATTTTAAACGATTTAGAGGATAAGGCTGATCGTAGAGTAGAATTCATCCATCAGACATTAATACAGCTTCATGCGGAATTACAGCAAGTGGGTGCGGGACTCGATGTTAGAATGGGCGAGCCGGTAAAGATCTTTTCCGACTTGGTCAGCGATTATGCCGTAAAGCATGTTTTTGCAAATCATGATTACGAGCCATATGCCTTACAGCGAGATGCGGAGGTGATGACTTTATTAGAGAAGCAAGGTGTTTCATTCCATACATTCAAGGATCAAGTTTTATTAGAAAAGCAAGAGGTTGTCAAGGATGATGGCAATCCTTATACGGTGTTTACGCCTTATTCAAGAAGATGGAAAGCTACCTTGCAAAAAGAACATTTACAATCGTATCCCTCAGAAAAGTTATTAGCCGCGTGTGCTACTTTTCAGCGAGCTGATTTTCCCTCCCTTACTTCAATTGGTTTTTCTGCGGCAGGTATTTCTTTTCCATCCGCGGCCTGGCAACCTGATACAATTAAAAAATATAAGGAAAGAAGAGACTTGCCAGCCGTGAAAGGGACTACGCAACTTGGTCTACATCTTCGGTTTGGAACAATTAGTATTCGTGCCTTAGCGAGACAGGCTGGTTCCCTGAATGAAACCTTTCTCAACGAATTAATTTGGCGTGATTTCTATCATATGATTTTATGGCATTTTCCTCATGTGGTTGGGAATTCATTCAAGCCGGCCTATGATGCCATTCAGTGGCGAAACAATCTGGATGAATTTCAGGCATGGTGTGACGGTCAGACGGGTTATCCCATTGTGGATGCAGGAATGCGGGAGCTGAACACAACGGGGTACATGCACAACCGGGTTCGAATGATTGTAGCTTCATTTCTTACTAAGCATTTATTAATTGACTGGCGTTGGGGTGAAGCCTATTTTGCAAAAAAATTACTTGATTTTGATTTAGCGGCAAATAATGGTGGTTGGCAGTGGGCTGCAGGTTCGGGTTGTGATGCAGCGCCTTACTTCCGTGTATTCAACCCTTACTTACAAACACAAAAGTTTGATCCCTCTTTGGAGTATGTTAGACGCTGGGTGCCTGAATTTGAAGAATTGACGTATGCTCGACCAATCGTAGCGCATGAATATGCTCGAAAGCGCTGTTTGGAAGTTTATGCAAAGGCACTAAAGCCTGCTTGATTTTTTCTAAACAAAAAGTGCAAACTGATTCTCAGCAGGAGGTTCATGTTGAAGCTGTAAAAATTTTTCAAACAGTACCTGTATCGCGTGCCGGCCCTCTTGTCCTAAAGACCGGCTGTAGTCATTCACGTATAGTGTGATATGCTTTCGCATGACGTCTTCCTCCATTTCTTGCGCATGCAATTGAACATAAGGGGATAGTTGCGGGTAATTTGTCCAAGCTAGTGCAAGGCTGGAGCGAATCCAATCTTCCAATTGTTTCTTTAGCGAGTGCTTGAAAGATCGTTTTATTGCAATGCCTCCCAGTGGAATGGGAACCTTCCAGTTCTCCTCCCAAAAGCTTCCCAGGTCAATTATTTTTTTCAACCCTTTTTTTTCGTACGTAAATCTATTTTCATGGATCAGTACGCCCAGTAATTGGCTATCTTTTTGCAGTGCCTCTTCAATGGCGGAGAAGATTAAAAATTCTTTTTTTGTTGCTGCGGGAAATGCCAACGAAAAAAGTAAATGGGCTGTTGTGTTACTCCCGGGTAATAATACTTTTCGTTGATTAATTTGATCAGGTGTCAGTGACGTATTTTCTTTACTTACCAGTAAGGGCCCAACACCCTGGCCCAATGCACTACCTGCATCGAGTAATTGGTAGGTGTTTCTTGCGGTAAAAAATGCTGGGAAGCTCAACTTGGTAATATCTAGTTTTCCTTCCAGTGCCCACTCATTCAGTGTCTCAACATCTTCTAGTATTGGTTCAAATTGAATTTCTCCTGTATCTATTTTGCCATGTACCAGTGCGTCAAAAATAAACGTATCGTTAGGGCAGGGTGAAAAACCAATCCGTAGCTTCATAGTGTTTGCAATAATTTCAATAAGGACTGGTTGAGTGATTCAATGGCATTGGGCATATCCCAGTTTTTTTTATTTCGCTCTGCAATATAATTACTGGT
>CAIRNW010000212.1 GCA_903879995.1 uncultured Bacteroidota bacterium | reverse complement strand
TAGAGCGCCGCAATTAGTTCGGGTGTAAGCTGTAACTGGTTGATAGACATAGCTGGGTAAAAATATACTAATGAGTGTTAGTTTTTTTCATTTTCTTTGCCCCGTAAATTTATGTGAAATATGGCTGCTGCGTTGGATATTCCCATTGTGCCCACTGCACAAAGCAAGTTGAAAGGATTGTCTTTAGAGAATCTGCCGTTTGGTAAGCATTTTACTGATCACATGTTGGAGGCAGACTTTGTCGATGGAAAATGGGCTTCTGCGATCATTCGTCCTTATACTTCCTTAACATTGGCCCCCTCAGTGGCTGCTTTGCATTATGGACAGGCAATTTTTGAGGGCATAAAGGCATATAAAGATCAGCAGTCTAAGCCCTATACATTTCGTCCACATGATAATTTTGAAAGATTCAACGCCTCAGCAGAGCGTATGCAAATGCCAACTGTGCCCGTTGAGCTTTTCATGCATGGAATGATGCAGCTGGTAAAATTGGATCAGGATTGGATACCTGCCTACACGGACCATTCGCTGTATATCCGTCCTTTTATGTTCTCTACAGACGAGATGATTGGTGTTCGTCCCTCTGATACATATAAGTTCATGATCATTTTAAGCCCAACAGGTCCGTATTATAGTGCTCCTATGCGAATTTGGGTAGAGGAAAAATATGTGCGTGCAGTTAGTGGGGGAGTGGGTTATGCCAAGGCAGCTGGTAACTATGGAGGAGCGATGTATGCAACGGCACAAGCTAAATTGAAAGGATACGACCAAGTGCTTTGGACAGATCCTTATGAACATAAATATGTTCAGGAATGTGGTACGATGAATGTTTTTTTTATTATTGGTAACAAAGCCATCACACCTGGCTTGGAGGAAGGAACTATTTTAGGTGGTGTCACCAGAATGAGTGTAATGACATTGCTACAGGAAATGGGACTTACTGTGGAGGAAAGAAAATTGGGAATGGACGAAGTGTTAGCTGCCCATAAGGCAGGAGAGCTTCGGGAGGTATTTGGAACTGGTACAGCGGCAACCATCTCACTGATCAAGGAATTATGTTATAAAGAACACTCCCTGCAATTTGATATCAACAAATGGGAAGTGGCTCCCGGAATAAAAGATAAGTTAGCAGCAATCCGAGAGGGTAGAATTGCAGACACCCACGGCTGGATGGTCCCTGTTGTTTAAGTTCAATTTGAATAAGTATATTCGGTGTTTAAACGCAAACACCAACTCTTGACTTCACGTATCTATTTTCTGACGTTGATACTGTTGATGCAATCATTTGCTGTGATTGCCCAGTTTACTCCTATTTCCTTGTCTGGCTTTTCGCAGGATGTGATTGCGGAAAACGGCCCAAGCCCCTTAGCTACTACCACAATGGAAATTGATGGGTTGACATCCTCCAACAAAGTAATGTATAGTGCTGCATTTGCAGGGTTTGCCTCCATTGCTGGAGGACTGCCTGATAATGGCACTATCAATAATGGAGGAGATAATTATCAATTAGCATCTTATACAGGCAACAATGCACTTTTTGTAAAGCGCAACCAAACTTTTGAACTCACTGCAACCACGCCCGCTCCATACGCAAAGATTCGTTTGTTAGCATTTTCCGCGGAGCAAGCCAGTACTATCAATGTGGGATTAGGTTTTTCTGACGGGTCATTTTCGCCCTATTTAACTAATTATGTCTTGGCCGATTGGTTCAATGGTTCTTCAAATATTGTTTCGCAGGGATTTGGGCGAGTTACAAGAACTGCTACTGGTCCTTTTGTGGCTGATGGTGTAACAACCAATAATCCTCGGTTTTATTACATTGAAATTGTTCTCAGCT
>CAIRNW010000211.1 GCA_903879995.1 uncultured Bacteroidota bacterium | reverse complement strand
TAAGTAGGTTCATTAGTTTGTAAAACACTCACAATACCTGTGGTTCTTCCGGTGGGATAAGGTTTAAGATTGGGATAAGTAGCGGGAGAGATATATTGATCATTCCAGGGATCCAATACTTTTTCTGCGTAGGGGTCTCCTACTTTTAAGGTACCATCTACTAAATATTGAAACGCATACTCCGTTCCCGGGGTGAGTCCCGTGATGCGTAACCACCAATAATTACCATCTTGAGTCCGGTTCATGGCAAAAGCGGATTGCTCTAACCAATTGCTTCCCGGAAAATCTCCAATCACAGACACTCTTGATTTACCAGGTGCATAAAGCACTAACACCACACTGGTATTCCCCGGTTCGTAATTAATTCCATCACGGACTCCAGCCGGTAGCGGAGCTGTATTTACTCCACCACTCACAAAAAAGCGAAGGGTATCGCGCTTGGTGGTTGCACCTGATATTGCTTCTGCAATAACAGTTTGATCCCCCGGAGCAGTTACTGTAACCGTTGCAGAGAGCGTAGTTACATTGGAAGCAGTTTGTACAGGGGTTGTATTGTGAATTAGTCGAAGTGTAGTGGCAGACAAACTGGTGATTGCTGTTACGGGAAGTGTTTGTCCAACCTGCAAATTGATGGGTTCGGGAGTGGGTGTTGAGGTGGGCTGATAAGAAGGCTCTGAAAAACGAACTTGTAGTTCGTTAGTATAGATGGGAATAAACATATCCGATCCATCTGAGTTGGTTTGCTTCAGCGAACCGTTTCCATTTCTGAATAAGATGGCAATTTTTAAAATAGTTTCACCTGCCGGCACTCCGTAAAAGGCTCTGACGTTATTGATATCGTAACGCCATTTATTATTACCCAATGAGGTGGCCTGTAAACCGGCTACCTGTTGCCCCCAAGGGTTTTGTGCCCCAAATTTTACATACTTCCAATCCGTTGGTGAAGTACTTAAATTGGTAATGACCCCTGTGTGTATATAGACATCGCTTGTATTGGTATAATTATTTAATCCTCTATTCCCTTTTGTGGCATCCACCACCACTGATAAGTTATCGTTATCCTTGGCAAAGGAGGGTGTCCAAGATAATAATTGAGCAAACGAGGCATAGGCTGATCCGGAGATCAGTAACGCAAGCAAGAAGATCCTTTTCATATGGCAGCTTTTTCGGTTATTACGAATATACCAAGTAATATGTATTTGCAACACATTAAATAGTTGGAATTTTACTTTTAGCTTAGCACCCATGTACAGGAAAGATGAGACCCCCTTGTGGATGGAACGAACCCAATCCCTGCTTCAAGCACTTAAAAAGGGAATAGAATCTTCCGCAATTGAAGAGTTAAGATCAGTGCTACGCTTTCATGAGCACCGGTATTATATTTTGAATGACCCCCTGCTCTCCGACTACGAATATGATCAACTTTTTAAGGCGCTTGAGAAAATTGAAAAGGAACATCCAACGCTCATCAGCCCTGACTCTCCTACTCAACGAGTAGCTTACGAACTAACCAAAGAATTCCCGACAGTTCAGCACCTGGTTCCCATGTTGTCTTTAGACAACTCCTATAACGCAGCCGATCTGCTTGATTTTGACAGAAAGGTTCGTGAGTTATCTGGCCTTACTCCTATGAGCTATTGTGTAGAACCGAAATTTGATGGAGGCAGCATTTCCTTGATTTACGAAAATGATAAGCTGGTAAGAGCAGCAACACGAGGGGATGGAGTAGCGGGTGATGAGGTGACCATCAATATTCGTCAAATACACTCAGTTCCCTTAACAGCTCCCTTTTCAAAATTTGGAATACAACAAGCGGAGATCCGGGGTGAGGTATTGATGAATAAAGAAAATTTTAGTCGGTACAATCAAAGTTTGACTGCACAAGGATTAGCCCCCTTAGCAAATCCTCGTAATGCGGCTACCGGGACATTACGAATAAAAGATCCACGTGAAGTAGCTAAGCGTAACCTGGAAGTATTTGTATACCACCTAAGTTATTTTTTGTTACAAAAAGAGGAACAATCACCTGCTGCGCTTCTTTCCCATGCCGCTACACTTGAGTTATTGTGGAATTTGGGCTTCAGAAGTCCCGAGCGAGAAAAAAAAGTATTTACAACTATTCAAGAAGTAATTGATTACTGCTTAGCGTTTGAAGCCATCCGCGATACACTTCCCTATGAAATTGACGGGATGGTCATTAAAGTGAATGAGGTTGCCTTGCAGGAAAAACTAGGGATGACTTCTCATCACCCACGATGGGCCGTTGCCTATAAGTTTAAAGCCCGACAAGCCACCACGCAATTAATCGGGATTGAATTTCAGGTAGGACGAACAGGAGCCGTTACGC
>CAIRNW010000210.1 GCA_903879995.1 uncultured Bacteroidota bacterium | reverse complement strand
GAGAACGCTTTTTTATCAGGCTCAGAACTCAATAATTGAGCATTATTGATCAGTGCAGCATTGTAACGATCGCTTAATCCACGTACTACTACAAATTTGTTATCCTGAATGCTGGTTCCACTTACACGCTTTAATACTTCCCCAGTATTCTTATCAGGCGTACGGCGAATAAAGTCAGCAGCAAGACCACTTGATAAAGAAATATTGTTACGCTGAAAACTTAACAAAGCACTGGTGTTCTCCTGACGGCGAGAAGAACTGGTAAGGGTAATGGACTGGAGATTAGACTTGGCGCTCTCTTGCAATACTATTTCAAGAATATTTTCTTGACTAGGGTTTATCAAAATATCAACAACTTGCTTGGATTCGTATCCAGCATTAGTGACTTTGAATGTGTATTTTTTACCACCCTCTAATTTTGTATAAAATTTACCCTCCACGTCAGTTGATAAGGTAGTTGTGCTGGCCCCCTCAATGGTAACATAAGCACCAACCAGCGGCTCATTTTTTGTATTAATGATTTTACCTACAAAAGGAATCAGTTGGGCTGATACTTGCGTAGCAATAGAAAAAAGAGCTATAAAAAGTATGGAGAGTCGAACCTGCATAATTCCTTTGTTTGACGCAAAGGTGGTCAGCTCATGTTACCGGTAGGTCACCGCATTGTTAAGCAATGATTACCTCAATGTTACCAAAATGTTACGCCTTTTGCCGGCCACTGCCGCAACCCAAAAAACAGTACTTTCACAGCCTGTTTGCTCACTCTTAAAAAGACTCTATGTCAGGCTTTAATTCATTATTGAAAATATTCGTTCCAAAGAATGCAGTGTTCTTTGAGTTGTTCGAGAAAGTAGCTGAAAACCTAACCATTATGGGCACACAGCTTAAAGCGGTAGTGGCAGAAACTGATATTGACAAAAGAGCTAAATTAATAGCTGTGATCGAGGATCTGGAGCACCAAAACGACGACCTTACACACAGCCTTTTCACGGAGTTAGGAAGAAACTTCATCACTCCCTTTGACCGGGAGGATATTCATTACCTGGCCACTTCTTTGGATGACATTGCCGACTATATCTATGGATCGGCTAAAAAAATGAACTTCTACCGTGTTAACACAAACGACATGGGAATGCAGAAATTTGCCGAACTAATTGAACAAGGATGTCAGCAAGTCAAAATAGCTGTCACTCAACTCCGTGATATGAAAAACATCAAAGCAATTACGGAGGCAATGATCAAGATTAATAGCATAGAAAATCAGGCAGACGATATTTTTGATATGAGTATTGAGCGATTGTTTGCGATGGAAACTGATGCAAAAGAGGTTATTAAAATTCGTGAAATCTATCAGGTAATGGAGTTGGCAACCGATAAATGTGAAGACGCCAGCAATGTGATCGAATCGATTGTTCTCAAATACGCGTAAGGAACACATGACAACTTTTCTAATTTCCATTATAGTACTGGCCCTTCTGTTCGATTACATCAATGGATTTCATGATGCAGCTAATTCTATTGCCACTGTTGTTTCTACAAAAGTGTTAACACCCTTCCAAGCAGTGCTGTGGGCCGCCATTTTCAATTCGGTAGCTTTTTTTATTTTCAAAGACCATGGAGTGGCTAATACAGTTGCCAAAACGGTTAACGCCGATGCGGTAAATGGAGCCAGCATGATGAATGTTATTTTTGCTGGATTGATTGCAGCAATAGCCTGGAACTTATTAACCTGGTGGTTTGGAATACCCTCTTCATCCTCACATACTTTAATAGGAGGTTTTGCG
>CAIRNW010000209.1 GCA_903879995.1 uncultured Bacteroidota bacterium | reverse complement strand
TATCTCAACAGAATTAAGGTAGAGCGAATTTTAAGTTGGGGTAAAGATTTTGATGAGGAGAAGTTGCGGGAAATGATCAACCGGACCATCCGAATTGAAAAAATTGCCATCAAGGATGTAAAGATGCGTACGTTTATTACAGAAGATGTAAGTCGTAATGAAATGGTGCAACACGTGTATGATATTACCTATGGTACGGTTCGTCCGGGAGAGGATACTTTGGTAGTGATCGATGATTCAATCGTACGGGGTACTACACTCAAGGAAAGTATCATTCGTATGTTGGGACGTCTGCGTCCGAAAAAGATTATTGTAGTTTCTTCTTGTCCGCAAATTCGCTATCCGGATTGTTATGGAATTGATATGAGCAAGATGGGAGATTTTATTGCCTTTAATGCAGTAGTCTCCTTACTAAAAGAAGCAGGAAGAGCTGATTTTCTCAATGAATTACTGGATCGTTGCCGTACATTGGAAAAAGAAGGAAAATTACAGGAGGAGAATGTAGTTCGTCAACTTTATAAACAGTTCACTACAGAACAAATCACTGCTAAAATAGCTGCATTGATCACACCTCCTGATTTGAATATTCCTGTGGAAGTAATCTTCCAGCGTATTGAAGACCTACATGCTTCTTGCCCTAATAATTTAGGAGATTGGTATTTTACAGGAAACTATCCAACACCAGGTGGTAATCGCGTTGTCAATAAAGCCTTCATGAATTATATGGAGGGAAAAAATGTTAGAGGGTACTAACGCTTCTATTTACTTTTTCTGCTAACCAGGTATACGCCACTAAAAATTAATAGTGCCGCTACTGCTTTTTCTACACTGAATTGTTCTTTCAAAAACAAGGCTGCAATGATAGCGGCAAATACAGGCTGTGTATAGATATAACTTCCGGTAATTCCAGCTCCCAAGTGTTTAAGCCCATACGTGTTAAAAGAGTAGGTAAGAAAGGTTCCAAAGAAAACAAGTGCACCTAGTGATACAAGTTGTGAGAACAGTGCTTGTTCCCAATTGATTTCTTGTACATCGGGCCAACTGAAGGGCAAAATGAGAATAAATCCAAATGTGAACACCCAACGAATTACATGTAAGGGTGGATAACGCGTCATCAGTGGCTTTGCCAATATAAAATAGATGGCATAGGAAATTGCGTTGATCAAAATCAGCAAATCACCGGTAATAGATGAAATTCCACTGGCATCTTTTGATAGGATTAATAGTAGCGCACCTCCAACACCCAATGCCAATCCTATTCCTTTTGAAAAAGTAAAGGATTCACGTAGCCAAAGCAAAGCAAATAAAGTAATCAGCATGGGTGTGCTGAGCATTAATAACGCTGCATGAATGGTAGAGGTGAGCGTGAGTCCTTTAATAAATAACATTTGATTGATGGCTACACCTGTTAAAGCACATCCTACAAAGCGGGGGATATCTTTTTTATCAATGCCTGCATTTCTGCCGGAGAAAGCCCAAAGAATCCAGAAGAGTAATAATGCTATGCCCACCCGAAAAAAGTTCACGCCAAATGCACCCACCAGTGAAGGTGAGATATGTTTAACCAGGCTTAGGTTAGCCGCAAAGAAAAAGTTGGTGAGCAGTACCGCGATATGTGCTTTTCGGGTTTCAGACATGGAGCGCAAATTACTAACTGTTTTTTCCTGCCAGTGATATAAACCAGGATTCCAATGATTGTGCCAGCGGTTCAGCTATAGGGGTGTAAGGCTGGTAAGGAAATTGTTCAGCTAGTGTTAAAACTTCTTCAATAGAGAATTTTTCCTGTGTTAATCGAGCGGTCCATTTTTTTTGCTCACAATGGATAGCCAAATATTCCTGTTCGGGTTGTCCGGGTGTGGGAACACATACCAACTTTTTTTGCTGCGGAAGTAACTCCATCAAGGAGGTGTATCCGCTTCTACAAATGATCAGCGTTGCTTTGTCGATTTCATTTTGCAGCGCTGCACTATCCAGGTGTTCGTATATGTTCGCCCTTGGCTCACCATACAGAAGGGAGAGTGTATCAGCTGGGGCGCTTGTACTTTCAGCAGCAAGTGCTGGCTTCCCTTTTATTAGGGTAAATGAACCTGTGAAATTTGAAACTGATTGTACAATTAATTTTTCAAAGATTTCTCGTTGTGGTTCGGGACCGGAGATCAAAAATAAAAGATGTGCTTTCTGCGGGGCAGTAGTGATATTGCTTCTATTGTGAAAGCGATTTAAAACTCCCAAATATCGAATAGGAATCCTGGGTAATAATTTGGGGTTCGATAATTCTCCTGCCAACGCCCAAGCTCCTTTATAATCGGGCACCCACACTTCTTCAAACTTTTCGAGTAGCCCATATCCAATCTTTTGCAGCAATCGGTCCATCCAAAACCCCTGACCTGTTTTTATGAGCAGTTGATGGGTAATCAGCACTGTACGAATGGAAGGATTATTCATTCCATATCTGTTATCTGCAATAACGGCATCCAGTTTCCTGTATACTATCTGCTGTGCCAGCCATTTTTTTTCATCCCTGATCTGTTTTAAAAATTTTGGCATTTGCCAGCCTAGCAGAAAGGGGAATAAAATTTTGTTTTGGGAATAGCGTATTTCCGCCCCGGGAGTTTCAACATAATCCAGTTCTGGAAATTCCTGTTGTAATAGGTTTCCAGCCTTACCATGCGCTCCAATAATTACCTGGCAATTTTGCTCCAATAGCCAATGGATAATAGGAATACAGCGGGTGGCATGTCCCAGACCCCAGTTCAGAGGGGCTACCAACACACGAGGCCTTAAAGGATTCAACAATAAATTTTTAAGGATTGGGCAACAAATTGCTTGTAAAATAGTTTTTATTGAGGACTTTTAGGGTATGAAACAACTTGTTTTAGGAATCTGTCTACTGGTGGTGTTGAGCGCAATGAGTAGTTGTGCGCGCAATTATTATTCCAGTAAGGCTTCCAAAAACTGTGGTTGTCCTGGTCAAAACGTTCGTTAACTTGTAATTAATCTATGGCACGTACTCCCAAAACCTTAACGGTGCTTTGCACGGCCTGCGATACAGCCTTGCAAGCGGATCAATTGCGTGATCGGGTTTCTCATCTATTGTCCTCTCCGGCTTTGGTGGAGCAGTTTTGGAATACGGTAGAATTAGTAGACCGTAATTATATTACTTCTAATAGAACTCGTATCGAGCGGGAGTTACGTAATTATCCGGCTCGCTCTTTTCGCTTTTTGCTCAATAAAAATTAGTTGCTTACTGGAGCTTTCGAATAGCTGCTTCTAATTTTCCCAAGAACACGGGAATTTCTTCCTCTTTGCAAGTCCCCACACTGAGTCTGTACCAGGGCGAATCCATTCCATTTCCAAAGGCATAGAAAGGAACCAAGGCAAGACAGGCTTCATCCAGTAAATAACTGGTTACAGCGGCTTGCGAATCCAATAGGGTATTTGCGGCTGTTCGTTTTCCTTTTAAATCAATACGAACTGTGAGATAAATCGCTGCCTCTGGTTCAATTGAATCTACAGTTAACCCGGATGCTTTCATTCTTTGAAACCCCTCGTGGATGGAGCGTAATCTTTTTTCAATACCTGCTTTAAATCCTGTCAGATAGGTGTCGATGGCATTTGTATTAGCTAGAAACCCAGTTAGTGCTTTTTGTTCCGCCATCGGTGCCCATGCGCCGATATGAGTCAGAATCATTTTCATTTTTTGGATCAGGGCAGCAGGCCCCATTGACCAACCCACACGTACTCCCGTAGCGGCAAACACTTTACTGATTGCATCAATGAAAATGGTATACTCCTTCATAGCGGGTCGAAGAGAAACCGGATCGTGATGCTGTATGTTTCCATATGTCAGATGCCAGTACATCTGATCATACATCACGTATAGTTTTTTTGCTTGAGGACCTCTGCGTTGATTTTCTTCTAGAACTAAATCACAGATAGCCGTTAACTCCTCTTTTCTAAATGTGGTTCCTGTTGGATTTTGTGGTGAACACAAGGACAATAAACTAGCCTCCTGTATATGTGGCCGAATCATTTCGGCAGTGGGCATAAAATTTGTTGCAGCGGTAGTTTCAATCAAAATGTGTTCGCCCTCTACAAAATGGGTATAGTGATTATTATTCCAGGAAGGGGCTGCGTAAATTATCTTATCTCCTTTATCACAAATAGCTCTGAATACGGTGTAGATGAGTGGACGGCCTCCCGAGGCAATTAAAATTTCACTGGTAGTATAGGAAAGACCTTGTTTTTGTTGAATGAAAGCCGCCAGCGCTTCTCTCAAATCCAGATTTCCCTCGGCGGCGGGATAGTTAGTGTAATGTTGACGATAGGCTTCAATAATTCCTTGTTCCAATTCCGCGGGAATCGGAAATATGGAAGGATCAAAATCGCCAATTGTAAAATTGTAAATGTGTGCTCCTTGTCTGATTTTTTCTTTGATCTCTCCACCTAATCGGACAATCTCTGAACCAATAAGGGTCTCTGCTAGTTGGGAAAAAGGCATCGGTCTGGTTTGCTGCTGCGAATGTAGTTTATTTCTTCGTGGCGGCTTTCTCAAAATCCAGAATCACTCCATTGATACAATAGCGAAGTCCAGTTGGAGGTGGACCGTCTTCGAAGACGTGTCCCAGGTGGGCTTTGCATCGACTGCATTGAACCTCTACGCGGTTCATCCCATGGCTGTTATCTTGTATGTATAGCATGCTACCCTTGCGAATGGGCTCAAAAAAACTAGGCCATCCACAACCGCTTTCAAATTTGGTATCGCTTTTAAAAAGGGGGTTTCCGCAGGCTTTACAATAGTAAGTTCCTACCTCTTTTGAGTGTTCAATAGGGCTGGTCCAGGGTCTTTCAGTTCCTTTTTCTCGGGCTATGTAATAGACCTCGGGGGACAGAATTTTTTTCCATTCGCTCTCAGCTAATTTTACCTCACTGCTATCTGTACGGGAGTAAACCGGGTTGTTATTTTGACTGGATTCCATGGTGCGTGTAGATTTTTGTGTTGGTCTATGGGGCTGTGCTTCACAACTCTGGGTCCAGAGCAGGCTGGCAAGCCCACAGCTTAGCAATAAAATTTTCATGTGATTATAACAATGTAAAAGAGGGAATGTTGTGTTATACATACAGTTGTTCGCATCAAAATTAGTGGTACGGGCTTACCTTTGTATTCCCTGCAAAACCACTGTTTATGTTCAATTTAATTTTATTTGGCCCTCCGGGCAGCGGCAAGGGAACGCAATCCGATCGGCTTGTAGAAAAATACGGGCTCAAACACCTGTCCACGGGTAATTTGTTACGTCAGGAGATTGCTGACAAAACCGAACTAGGGCTATCTGCCAAAAGTTATATTGATTCTGGCAAGCTGGTACCTGACGAAGTGGTGATTGGAATGGTGGATTCGTTTTTTGAACAACACAAACAGGCACGTGGTTTTTTATTTGATGGATTTCCACGCACTGCTGCACAAGCAGAAGCATTGGATAAATTATTAGCGAGCAAGCAAACTTCTATTGCTTCTGTAATTGCCTTGGAAGTGAGTGAGGAAGAATTAGTGAAACGTTTATTGAATCGTGGAAAAACATCTGGTCGTACTGATGACTCAGATGAAG
>CAIRNW010000208.1 GCA_903879995.1 uncultured Bacteroidota bacterium | reverse complement strand
GAATTTGGGCAAACGTCAGAATGGGATTTTCGTACTGAATTACAGTGGTCACTACTACAATTTCCTATCCATGCTGGCCTTCGCGCCTGTGTGGCTTCGCTCAACAGGTTATTGAAAAATAATCCTGCTTTATATCAAACTCAATTTTCTCCGGATGGTTTTTGTTGGCTCGATCTTTCGCACCAACAGGAATCTGTAATTGCTTATCAACGCTTCGATAAAAGGGGCAAATCATTATTAGTTGTGCTGAATATGACTCCGGTAATCAGGACCAATTGGGCACTCGAAGTGCAAGGAAAATTAAAATGGAAAATAGTATTTAACAGTGACCAGGCAGCATGGGGTGGAAGTGGAGTTATGCAGCAGCAAGAAGTTGTCTCCACCTGGATTGATCGTAAACAAAAAAAAGTACAACTTACTTTTTCTCTACCGCCCTTATCCGGATTGGTCTTGGGATAGTGCTTACATTCTGTTAGGCACTTCTATTCCCAATAATGCCATTGATTTTTTAATAACATTGGCGGTGAGTGCAGCAAGCCTCAATCGAAGTTGTCTGGATGCATCACTGGGTGCGCTTATAATTGAATGTTGTGTATAAAATGAGTTGAAAAGTTTTGCAAGTGTAAAAGCATAAGTTGCCACTACCGAAGGATTTTGCTCTGCTACTGCTTGGTCCAGTATACTTGGGAATTGCTCTAGCGAAAGAAGAAGTTCTTTTTCTTCCTTTTCTAGTTTGTTTTCCATGGGTAGCGTAGCGGTAGGGTATTCCTTTCTTAAAATCGATTGGATACGTGCATAGGTATATTGTATGAAGGGGCCAGTAAATCCTTGAAAGTCTATAGACTCCTGTGGATTGAATACCATTTTTTTCTTTGGGTCAACACGCAGTAAATAAAATTTGAGCGCACCCAACGCCAGCGTATGATAAAGTTTTTCCAATTCTTCTGTATTGAAATCCTTTACCTTTCCCAATTCTTCCGTTTTAGCACGCGCAACCTCAATCATCTCTGTAATTAAGTCGTCTGCGTCAACCACGGTTCCCTCGCGACTTTTCATTTTACCACTAGGCAATTCTACCATCCCATAGCTTAAATGGTGGATTCCCTTGGCATAGGGTTTGTTTAATTTTTGCAAGATGAGCTGAAGTACCTTCATGTGATAGTTTTGCTCATCTGCAATTACATAAATGCTTTGTTCGTATCGGTACTCTTGAAATTTCTGTTCCGCTAGTCCCAAATCTTGGGTGATGTAAACTGAAGTGCCATCCTTTCGTAATACTAATTTTTCATCTAATCCCTCTGGAGTCAAGTCTATCCAAATACTGCCATCTTCTTTTTTGTAAAATACTCCATTGGTTAGCCCCTGCTCCACAAACTTTTTTCCTAGTAAATAGGTTTGACTCTCGTAATACGTTTTATCAAAATCTGCACCAATTTTTTTGTAGGTCGCATCAAATCCTTCATACACCCATTGATTCATGCGGTTCCATAGCGCAAGCACTTCTTGATTTCCAGCTTCCCAGTCCTGTAATAATTGCTGGGTAGCTTTCATGATGGGCGCCTCTTTTTCAGCTTGCTCCTTGGTCAACCCGGCTGCAATACCTGCTTCAATTTCGGCTTTATGCGCCTCATTAAATTTCACGTAGTAATCGCCTACAAAGTGATCTCCTTTTTGACCAGTTGTGGCAGGAGTGGCCCCTTCTGCAAATAGTTGCCAGGCAATCATACTCTTGCAAATATGAATACCTCGGTCATTTACTACACAACTCTTTGTTACAGCAAATCCTCTTTCTTTAAGTAGCTCGGCAATACTCCAACCAAGAAATATATTGCGTAAATGGCCTAAGTGAAGTGGTTTATTGGTATTTGGGGAGGAGTACTCAACCATGACTCGCTTTTCATGCGCAAGTGCTTTTCCGTATTGGGAGTTTCCGTACGTGTTATCAAGAAAATTAAGTAAGCAATGATCTTGTAATGAAAAATTCAGAAAACCTTTCACCAAGTTGTACGACTTGAAAAAATTTGGTTCTTTCTGGCAGGCAGCCAACCCAATTGTTGCTCCAATTTGTTCAGGGTTTAGTTTGTGCTTTTTTACGAGCCCGAAAAGCACAAGGGTATAATCTCCTTCAAATTCGGCTTTAGTGCGTTGGATCAACAGTTCCTCTTCCGTGACGGGAATGCTTAGTGAATCATGGATTACCTGTCCCAGTATTTTTTTTATAGTGTGTTGTAATAGCATAATTAGATCGGCACAAAGGTAAAGGACCCATTTGTCTTTTTTAAAGGTTTCGAGTACTTTGCGCTCCATGAACGCATTGTTTGAAAAAGTAGCAGTTGGTATCCGTGGGTTCATTGATTTTTTTCATCCACTTTTTCATCGTTTCATCCCCCTGCAAACTTTTCGTTATCTCATTGCTGGAGGGGTCAATACGTTGTTAGGGTTGCTCGTTTATTTCTTCTGTTATCAGTATCTATTTCGGGAAACAGTTATAGATTTTGGTTTTTATGCATTCAAGGCTCATAGCGCAAGTTTATTTGGCTCTTTTTTGATTACTTTCCCCATCGGATTCTTTTTTGCCCGATATGTAGTTTTTGACAATTCTTTTTTGAGGGTCAGGATTCAGCTTTTTCGTTACTTGATGATCTGCTTGTTTAACCTGGTTTTGAACTATCTTTTGCTCAAAACCTTTGTAGAGCTACTGGGATGGCATGCCGTCATTGCGCAGGTTATTACCGTTTTGCTAGTTGTGGCTTTCAGTTACATCGCTCAGCGTAATTTTTCTTTTCAATCCAAGAAAAAGCAGACAAATTGTTGATTTTCACAGCTTAATTACGTCAAAATTGCCTTTTTTAAGCCAAAACTGACAAAATTGCATCCAGTCTTCACTCGGCACAGGAGTTGAGTATACTTAACCATTAAAATTTGAACAATGGGAAAAATAATTGGAATAGACCTGGGAACAACAAACAGTTGTGTTTCCGTTATGGAAGGAAACGAACCAGTTGTGATAGCAAATGATGAAGGTCGACGTACGACTCCATCGATTGTTGCTTTTTTAAAAAATGGTGAGCGAAAAGTGGGTGATCCTGCCAAACGTCAGGCTATTACTAACCCCCAAAATACTATCGCATCCGTGAAGCGTTTCATGGGACGTCGCTTTGACGAGGTGGGTGAGGAGATAACACACTGGAGTTATAAAGTTGCAAAAGGTGATAACAATACTGTCCGTATCGATATTGATGGACGCTTGTACACTCCACAAGAAATTAGTGCCATGGTTCTTCAGAAGATGAAAAAAACTGCTGAAGACTATTTGGGTCATGAAGTTACAGAGGCGGTTATCACGGTGCCTGCTTACTTTAATGACGCACAACGTCAAGCTACTAAAGAAGCGGGTGAAATTGCAGGATTGAATGTACGTAGAATCGTAAATGAGCCCACTGCTGCTGCACTTGCTTATGGTTTGGACAAAGCTCAATCTGACAAGCGAATTGCAGTTTTTGACTTAGGTGGTGGAACTTTTGATATTTCCGTGTTGGAACTTGGTGATGGCGTATTCGAGGTGAAGTCAACCAATGGTGATACCCATTTGGGTGGTGATGATTTCGATAAAGTGATAATGGATTGGTTGGCAGATGAATTTAAAAAAGAGGAATCAATCGATCTGCGTAAGGATCCAATGGCTTTGCAGCGTTTAAAAGAGGCTGCAGAAAAGGCGAAGGTTGAGTTAAGTTCTTCCGCTGAAACCGAAATCAATCTTCCTTACATCACTGCAGTGGATGGAGTTCCAAAGCACCTGGTGAAAAAATTAAGTCGTGCTCGCTTTGAACAACTAGCTGATAGTCTCTTTACGCGTTGTTTAAAACCTTGTGAAGCGGCACTTAAAGATGCAGGACTATCTACCTCACAAATTGATGAGGTAATATTAGTGGGAGGTTCTACTCGTATTCCCAAAGTGCAGGAAATTGTTGAAAAGTTTTTTGGAAAAAAGCCAAGTCGGGGTGTTAATCCCGATGAGGTAGTAGCGATTGGAGCTGCTATTCAGGGTGCAGTTCTCACTGGTGAAGTCAAGGATGTGCTATTGTTGGATGTAACTCCACTTTCCCTCGGGATTGAAACAATGGGCGCTGTGATGACTGCGCTGATCCCCGCAAATACAACGATCCCCACTAAAAAATCAGAGGTTTTTTCCACTGCTAGCGATAATCAACCTGGTGTACAAATTCACGTACTACAGGGTGAACGTAGTATGGCAAAAGACAACAAAAGCCTTGGTATTTTCAACTTAGATGGGATTCCGCCTGCTCCGCGTGGTGTACCCCAAATCGAGGTAACATTTGATATTGATGCCAACGGTATTCTTCACGTTACCGCCAAGGATAAGGGAACTGGAAAAGAACAAAAGATTCATATAGAGGCTGGATCCGGACTGAGTAAAGAGGAAGTGGAGCGTATGAAAGCTGAGGCAAAAGCAAATGAGGCCACTGATAAGGCTGAACGTGAGAAGGTTGACAAGCTTAATCAGGCAGATTCTTTGATCTTCCAAACTGAAAAGCAATTAAAAGAGTACGGCGATAAGATTCCTGCAGACAAGAAATCAGTTATTGAGCAAGCAGCTGAAAAACTTAAGGAGGCACATAAATCGCAGGATTTGGCGGGAATTGATGCGCATCTTGCCGCTTTGAATACAGCTTGGACGGCGGCTAGTGAGGACATGTATAAAGCCACACAAGGAAATCCGCAGCCTGGTGCCCAACCAGAGGGGGGAGCACAGCCCACAGAGGATGTTACCGATGTGCCATTTGAGGAAGTGAAATAAGTTATTTACAAGTGACGATCAGGCCTGTCTGAAAAGACAGGCCTTTTTTTTATCAATTTGGCTCCTTTACTTCCAAAAAGGATAGTTTTGTGCCGTTTTACTTATTAACTCAACAATTTGGTACCACAATGACCAATTCTTATTTGGATCTCGTAAAGCAAACATTCAATTTCCCTCAAGAGGGGATAGAAGTAGAGGATGGCAATTTGTACTTTAATGGATTAGACTTGAAAGCACTTATTGCAAAACATGGAACACCCCTTAAGTTAACTTATTTGCCCAAGATTGGTTCACAGATCCGAAAAGCAAAATCCATGTTTGCAGCAGCGTTTAAGAAACACAAATACGAGGGGAAATATCATTATTGCTATTGCACTAAAAGCTCTCATTTTAGCTTTGTGGTAGAAGAAGCGCTGAAACATGAAATACATCTGGAAACTTCTTACGCGTATGATATTGAAATAATTAAAAAATTATACGCAAAGAAAAAAATCAACAAAGAGACATTTATCATTTGCAATGGTTTTAAACAAAAAGGATACACACGAAGAATTGCGCAGCTACTCAATAGCGGGTTTACCAACGTAATTCCAGTATTAGACAACAAAGAGGAGCTAAAGGATTATGCGCACTCCGTAAAAGTGCCATTCAAATTAGGAATTCGTGTTGCGGCGGAGGAAGAGCCCAATTTTCCTTTTTATACTTCGCGGTTAGGAATTCGCGCTAAAGATGTGCTAGAGTTTTATGTGGATCGCATCGAAGGATATGAGAGTAAATTTCAATTAAAAATGCTCCACATTTTTTTGAATAAGGGGATCAAGGACGATATCTATTATTGGAGTGAGTTAAATAAAGTAGTTAACCTCTATTGCCAGCTTAAGAAAATTTGTCCTGAACTTGATTCAATCAATATTGGCGGTGGGTTTCCTATCAAACACTCGCTGGGTTTTGAATATGATTACCAGTTTATGATCAATGAGATTGTTCGAAATATAAAAGTAGCCTGCAAGAAAGCAAAAGTTCCAATGCCAAATATTTTCACAGAGTTTGGCAGCTTCACGGTGGGTGAGAGTATGGCACACATTTTTAGTGTTACCGCTGAAAAGGTGCAAAACGATCGTGAAACTTGGTACATGATCGATTCGTCCTTTATCACTACACTTCCTGATACATGGGGTATAGGAGAAAAATTTTTAATGCTTCCGGTCAATAAGTGGGATCAGGATTACCAACGGGTTGTACTAGGAGGTATTACTTGTGACAGCCACGATTATTATGACTCTGAGGAACATATTAACGAGGTGTTTCTACCTAAAACCAATGGCACCAAAGAGCCTCTGTATGTTGGTTTTTTCCATACAGGTGCCTATCAGGATCAAATTAGCGGATATGGAGGAATCAAGCATTGTTTGATTCCATCTCCCAAACACGTAATTGTTGGTCATGATAAAAACGGTAAGCTAACGGATTGGGTATATGCAAAACAACAAACTGCTCAAAGTATGTTGAAAATTTTAGGTTATTAAGCTTTAGTAATGAAAAACATTTTTTTACTCATCCTTGGATTTCAGTTTTCCCTTTTTGCGATGGCACAACCTTCGGTAACACTTCAATTGCCAGCTGGATTTACCGCACAAGCTATCACGCAAAACCAGGGACGGGTGAGACATATTGCAATAGCCCCGAATGGAACGCTCTTTTTGAAACTAGAACGGCTTCGTAGTGGTTCAGGTATCATACGATTGCGCGATCTTGATCGGGATGGATTTTATGAGGATAGCCTGCTTTTTGGAAATTATATTGGTACAGGTATTGCTGTTAAAGGTTTCTTTCTTTATGCTTCTTCGAATAATGCTGTATATCGATATCCTCTTGATAAAAATTACGAACCAATTCAACCTGAAAAACCAGAACGATTGGTTTATGGGTTGATGGATAAGGGGCAGCATGCTTCAAAGTCAATTACGTTGGATAATGCAGGCAATCTTTACGTAAATATTGGGGCTCCATCCAATATCTGCCAGGTAGAGGATCGCAAAGCAGGCTCACCAGGAAGAACGCCCTGTCCCATTTTAGACTCTGCTGGTGGCATTTGGCAGTTCTCTGCATCAATACCTGATCAAACATATGCGCAAGGAATGCGTTATGCAACCGGATTAAGAAATGTGGTTGGATTAGATTGGAATAACGAAGTCAATGACTTATATGTAACTGTTCACGGTAGGGATTTACTTTTTCAGCATTTTCCGCAGCTTTACGATGCGAAAGCTGGTGCTGAGTTGCCTGCTGAGACTTTCTATCGATTAACAAAAGGACAAGATGCGGGATGGCCTTATGTCTATTGGGATCAATTCAAAAAGAAGAAGATTTTATCTCCCGAATTTGGAGGGGATGGAGTAAAGGAAGGTGCCCCGCAAGCGATTGAACCGCTCATGGGTTTTCCTGGTCATTTGGCACCCAATGCGCTTTTATTCTACACTGGAAGTCAGTTTCCCAAGCGCTACCGAAATGGCGCTTTTATTGCTTTTCATGGTAGTTGGAATCGAAATCCGGAATTTCAAGAAGGATTCTATGTTGTGTTTGTTCCGATGAAAAATGGAATTCCCACTGGGGACTGGGAAATATTTGCCGATGGTTTCACAGGCAAGGACAAAATAATGAGTCCAAGAGAGGCGCAGCATAGGCCTTGTGGTTTAGCACAGGCTCCAGATGGTTCTTTACTAGTCAGCGATGATGTCAAAGGATGGGTTTGGAAAATCTCGTATTCTCAAAACTAATGCTATGTTCTACCGATTGTTAACCTTGATTTTCATTTTGCTAAGTGTCACTTTTTTTTCTTTTGGACAACCAAAATCAACTGCAAAGAATACACTGGGAATTTCTGTTTATCAGCAATACTGCATGTCCTGCCATCAGGCCGATGGAGGAGGGGTGCCTCGAATGACTCCTCCTTTAACGGGTACTTCTTTTGTAACAGGAGATAAGAAAAGGTTAATCAATATAATTTTAAATGGGTTAAACGAGCCAATTGTTGTAAATGATGAGGAGTATTATAATCCAATGGCCTCCTTTTCGTTTTTAACAGATCAACAAATAGCAGCAGTTTTAACTTATATCCGTACACAATTGGGTAATAAGTCAACCTCAATTACGGCGCAGGAAGTAACGGTAGTTAGAAAGCAGGGTGCCGTAAAAAAATAACCCCTCGTAGAAACGAGGGGTGGTAAACCAAAACCAACTGCTTATGAGAAAGAGAATCTTTATTTAATAGACAATCAATAGACGTTTTTAGTTTAAAAAAATTTCGTAAAAACGTGCTTTAAATTGTGAAAGTTCTCTTAAAGCCCGTCTGCGGAATTATCCCCTTATTTCTTTGCTTTTTTTTATCTTTGCATTTCTAAATTTTAGCATATGTATCCTGCAGAAATAGTTATTCCAATGAAAGAAGAATTAACTGAAAACGGTTTTGCTGAATTACTATCAGCAACTGCAGTTCATGATCAACTTTCTAAAGAAGGCACCACGCTGGTTATGATTAATTCTGTTTGTGGATGTTCAGCTGGTACGGCACGTCCTGGTGTGCTGATGGCCGTATCTGCAAGTGAAAAAAAGCCTGATTTTCTTACTACCAGTTTTGCAGGATTTGATATTGAAGCGGTTAAGGCTGTTCGGGAGCATTTACTTCCTTATCCTCCTTCTTCCCCTGCCATTGCGCTTTTTAAAAACGGTCAATTAGTTCATTACATTGAACGTCATATGATCGAGGGTCGTTCTGCACAAGCAATTGCAGAGAACCTAATCCATTCTTTTCAGCAACATTGTAATTAAAAGTCATGTATCCAAACCTCTATTACGCCTTCAAGGATTTGATGGGGGTGGATTGGCCCTTTTTACGTTTTTTTAATACGTTCGGCTTTTTTGTTGCGCTCGCTTTTGGAGCAGCAGCCACACTGCTAGCCTATGAGCTAAGGCGAAAAAGTAAACAAGGTCTTTTTCGACCAGAAGAAACTAATATTTTAGTTGGTGAGCCTGCGAGTTTGCAGGATATTCTTTTTAATTTTCTTTTAGGGTTTCTGCTGGGCTTTAAGCTTCTTGCGCTTTTTCTTTTGGATAAGGATGAAATAGTTGATCCGCCCAGTTTTATTTTTTCAACAGATGGAAATATTCCTCTTGGTATTTTATTAGGATTGTTTTTTGCAATTATCAAATGGAGAGAAAAGGAAAAACAAAGACTTGATAAGCCAGAAAAAAGAATCATCAGAATTTGGCCAGAGGATCGGGTGGGAGACATTACTCTATTGGCGCTGGTATTTGGACTGGCTGGTGCCAAGTTGTTTGATATTTTTGAAAATTGGACAGACTTTCTAAGGAGACCAAGTGACTATTTGTTTTCACCCGCTGGTTTAACTATGTATGGAGGGTTAATATGCGCTGCTATTGCAATTGCAGTATATGCCCGAAAGCATAAGATCGGTTTTCTACATCTTAGCGATGCTGTTGCGCCAGGACTCATGCTCGCATATGGCATTGGTAGGTTAGGTTGCCAGCTCTCAGGGGATGGGGATTGGGGGATTGTTAGTGATCTAGCAACAAAGCCCAGCTTTCTTCCAGATTGGGCATGGTCCTACACCTACCCACACAACGTGATTGAAGCAGGTATTCCCATACCTGGCTGTGAGGGCCCGTATTGTAATGTTTTGCCCGAGGGTGTTTATCCTACACCGCTTTACGAATCTGTTGCATCGATTACACTAGCCTTTGTTTTATTTTACTTGAAAAAGCATGTGAAAACTGGGGGAGTAATATTTTCATATTATCTGATATTCAACGGATTGGAGCGATTTATTATAGAAAAAATACGAGTAAATAATCAGCTTAACTTGCTCGGTTTACAACCAACACAGGCTGAAGTAATTTCCACCCTTCTTTTTTTAACGGGCATCGTGCTGGGCTTATACCTAAAGCAAAGACATAAATCTTCTGTAGAATCCTGAGTTTCACTAGGAAAACCACTGTTAAATTCTGTAACTTCGCACACGTTCGGAGGGGATTTTTCGTCCATTCCGCCCACCACCTTTAAATTTTCAAGTACATGCGGCAGCTTAAGATTGCTACCCAAATTACCAACAGAGATTCACAAGCAGTAGAAAAGTACTTGCAGGAAATTTCCAAAATTTCTATGATTACTCCTGAAGAGGAGACTACGCTTGCTCAACGAATCAAGATGTTCAATAGAAACCCTATTGATTCACAACGGGCTTTGGACAAATTGGTACAAGCTAATTTACGATTTGTTGTATCGGTTGCAAAACAATACCAACACCAAGGGCTTTCTTTGAGTGATCTTATCAATGAAGGCAATCTGGGCTTGATCAAGGCTGCACAACGTTTTGACGAAACCAAGGGGTTTAAATTTATTTCTTACGCGGTATGGTGGATTCGTCAATCCATTCTGCAAGCGTTGGCGGAGCAAGGACGTTTAGTGCGTTTACCACAAAATAAAATTGGTACCTATAACAAGGCTAATAAAGCCTACATGGCTTTTGAACAAGAGCATGAGCGTGAGCCTTCCACGGAGGAGTTAGCCGAATTATTGGAGATGAGTGAAACGGAGATTAATAATATTTTTCAAAGCAATACAAGACATACTTCTTTGGATGCCCCAGTACATGAGGCTGAAGATGTGGCGATGGGAGATTTGTTAGAAGGAAGTGACGATACAGACGATGAAGTCATGAAAGATTCACTTCGCAATGAAATCCGACGCGTATTGAAATCGCTTTCTCCTAGGGAAGCGGAAATCGTAAACGCCTATTTTGGGTTGGACGGTGAAAATGGTGTTACCATAGAGCAAATTGGACAGAAATACGATTTAACCAAAGAGCGAATTCGTCAAATCAAAGAGAGGGCCATCAAGCGTTTGCAAAAAGCTCGGTACAGTAGCGCATTAAAAGCTTATTTGGGTTAACACAAACCAATGCGTTCGCTTTTATCAGTTCTGTTGATTTCTCAACTGTTTGTCAGTTGTGAGCGAGAAATTACTTTTAATCTCAATCAGCCTGCACCTAAATTAGTGGTAGAGGCTCTTATTGAGAATGGTGAACCTCCAATTGTACTCCTGACTACCAGCATTGGTTATTATGCGGCAGTAAGTTTGCCAATTCTAAATGAAAGTCTTGTAAAAGATGCGGAAGTCTCAATTGATTACCAGGGCATCCGTTATCCCTTAAAGGGATATGCTACTGTTGGGCCTGTTCGTTTATTGGGTTTTTATTACACGGTTGATTCAATGGCACAGCAACCTTTACTCCGGGGCGTATTAGGGGGGCGATACAAATTAAATATTCGTTGGAAAGGGGAATCCTATGCAGCATCCACAACAATTCCTGATACCACAAGAACCATTGATTCAATTTTTTGGAAAATGCCTCCTCCAGGTAATCCTCCCGGCAAGGCAGCTGTTTATGTGAGAGCAAAAGATCGGTCTGGATTGGGTGATTATATTCGCTATTTCACAAAACAAAATAATGGCCCTTTTTTACCAGGATTAAATTCTGTTTTTGATGATCAAATCATTGACGGAACGTCCTATGAAGTTCAAATTGAGCGCGGTGTTATCCGGACTGGAGAACTTGAGGAGGGGTACTCTTTGTTTAACAGAGGTGATACGGTACAGTTAAAGCTATGCACCATTGATAAAGCTACCTACGATTTTTGGCGCACCACTGAATTTAATTTCGCTAGTGTTGGAAATCCGTTTTCGTCTCCAACCCGTGTACTTTCTAACCTATCTAATGGGGCACTTGGTTATTTTGGCGGATATGCTGTACAATATCGAAGGCTTATAATTCCACGTTAACTTCAATCCTCATATTCCATCTTTCCGCGTAATTTAGCGCATGTTCAAAATTGATTAAGCGTAACAAAATGGAAATAACAGAAACAGTTCAATGTCTTATTATTGGTTCTGGACCTGCTGGTTATACAGCTGCTATCTATGCTAGTCGTGCCGGTTTAAAACCAGTATTGTACCAAGGGTTACAGCCGGGTGGTCAACTTACTATTACCACTGAAGTAGAAAATTACCCTGGATATCCGGAGGGCATTCAAGGGCCTGATATGATGATCAATTTTGAGAAACAAGCTGTGAGAATGGGGGCTGATATTCGGTATGGAATAGCTACCCAAGTTGATTTTTCTGGTCCCATCCATAAAGTGCAAATCGATGATGATAAGTGGATTGCAGCTCATGCTGTTATTATTTCCACAGGAGCTTCCGCTAAATGGCTGGGGTTGGAGAGTGAACAGCGATTGAATGGATTTGGTGTTAGTGCCTGCGCAGTTTGTGATGGGTTCTTTTTTAAAGGAAAGGTAGTTGGTATAGTTGGAGCAGGGGACACAGCTGCAGAGGAAGCGTTATACTTATCTAAGATTTGTGCCCAGGTTCATATGATTGTTCGCCGTGAAGAGATGCGCGCCAGTAAAGTTATGCAAGCGCGTGTTGTGAATACTCCCAATATTACAATTCATTGGAATTCGGAGACTGAAGAAATTTTAGGCGATACCAAAGTAGAAGGTGTTCGGCTTTTCAATAACAAGACACATGAAAAAACAGAAATTGCAATAAGTGCTTTTTTTGTTGCAATAGGACATTCGCCTAACTCCACTATTTTCAAGAACTGGATAACCATGGATAGTACGGGATATATCTTAACAACGCCAGGTACAAGCCGTACAAACGTAGAAGGTGTATTTGCAGCGGGAGATGTGCAGGATAAAACTTATCGACAGGCTGTTACTGCCGCAGGTAGTGGTTGTATGGCGGCGTTGGATGCAGAACGTTATTTGAGCGCACTGGGAGCACATTAATTGGGTGACATGGGAAAAAAGATAATGCAGGTAAAGTTAGAGCAGGTTAATTTTTATGCTTATCATGGACTCTATCCGAATGAATCAAAAATTGGAGGTCAATTTTTGATCGATTTAAACGTGGCGTATCCTATTCAAGATGAGGAAAATTCCAGTATTGACTCGTTGCCTGCTTCAATAGATTACGAAAGTCTTTACACCCTTGTCAAGAAACGTATGTCAATACCTACTCCTTTGCTTGAAACGGTAGTAATGGATATTGCTGCTACTATTCGAACTTTATTTAGGCAAGTCAATTATATCGAAATTAAATTGACTAAAGTACAACCCCCGATTCCCGGTTTTCAGGGAAATACAGCTGTTCAGTTTTGTTGGGAAGGCTAGATTTTTTTGTCTTTCCATTGATTACTTCGAATGTAAAGTAGGGAAGGGATGAGCAGACAAAGCCAATAAATCCATTCACTCATCCATCCAATGGTCAATGAAAGTTGAAAATACTCCAGGGTGAAATAGATATATATGCAATAGCTTACAATTGCCCCCACCTCAATTAAAAAGGTAACACGGGTATTTCCGGATGCTGTAACCGTATTAAGGAACACGGTAGCAACACAGGAAAGCAGTAACGCGGTAGTCACTACTCTTAACACAGGTATACCAGCCTCTACAAATGCAGATCCTTGTCCAAATAATGAGAGAAAAGTGGCAGGAAAAAGATTAAGTAGTAGCACTACTGTGAACACCGTAGTGAAACTAAGCAACATGATTTTTTTAACTAGCCCCCATACCTCCTCCTGTCTTCCTTGTCCAATTATATTACTCACCATTGAATTTGCAGTGGCAGCAAATGCCCAGCAAAAACAACCAAATACACCAAAGATATTTCGCATGACATTAGATACTTTAAGTGCTAAACTTCCCTGATGTTCTACTAGCAGAAAGAAATATTGCCAACTTATTATACTGATGGCATGTTGAAACATCAAAGGAGAAGATACGGTAAAAATCGATCGTTGAAGGGTTGCATTCCAGCTAACCTTTGTAAAAAGACTAAATTGTTTTGTGATGCCTTTTCTGCTGATTACCCAGTAAATTACAAGCATTCCAATTGCTTCAGAGAGAATCGATGCGATGGCTGCCCCATTAAAGCCTAAGGCGGGGATGCTTGCAAAACCAAATATCAACAAATAATCAAGTAGCACATTGGAGCTTGCTTCTGCAATTGTTCCCGCAACTAAAAAACGTGATTGATTAGTGCCTACAAGTAATGCATTCCTTAGCTGGTAAACATACAAAAAAGGTAGCCCCCAAATCCTGATTTGTAAAAAGTCTACTGCTTTTTCTAGCGTGGAAGTATCATGGATGATGATGCTAAAAAGTACTGGTGTCAGTGAGTAGGTTAAAAGAATTCCTGTTATGGCTAATAGTAGTCCAATTAAAATCCCCTGACTAAATAATTTACCTACTTC
>CAIRNW010000207.1 GCA_903879995.1 uncultured Bacteroidota bacterium | reverse complement strand
GTATATTGCTGGGGTTATGGTTCTATTATCTGATTTTTGGTTGGCCTGAAGGTTATTTTTCATATTGTGTAATTCTTCTTTCTTCGTCGATAGCAATAATCAGATTTCTGCACACAATATATACACATAATTTCACGAACTTTTTTGAAAATGTTTCAAATGTCAGTTCGGATTTCATGTATAGTTTCTTCAGGATTGATATCAAATCAATTGTAAAGAATAATCCCGAGATTAAATGGCATCTTTCCTTCAATAATTTCATAGACGTACATATACCCCTGGCTTTTAACGCACTGGTAAACATGGGGACTACTTACTATGCCTTGTACAAACTCGATCTGATCCTGCTCAAGAAGAATATGGTGGTTTATCCGGGTGTCTTTGACTGTGCCAGGTACGCAATGGCATTAACTCCGGTCGTAAAAGTTGATAACAGCGAAATCCCGTTCGAAGGCTTTGTATGGGACATTACGAGTGCTTTTTTTGGCCTCATTGTATTTATCTGGTCTGTTGTTTTTTTGACTGTTAGCCTTGATGAATTAACCGGTCAGAAAAACACGGACAGCAATTTGTCAGGCGCACCGACCGACCCTGATATGCTCGGGCAACAGGTATTGACTGGCAATCAAAAAAACGAGAAAATGTTGAAAGAAATCATTCGCGTAACCAATGATATCTTTCTGCAGATGAACAGGATATCCGCCAGGATAGGTGATCTGGAAGCCATTAACAGGGATGTTATTTCGAAGAACTCCGGATCGGAAAAAAGCGAAATACAGGAAAAGGACGACCTGCCTTCCGTATAGAGCTTTTTGAAATACAGCACATCTTAAATTCGATATCATGAAAAAACAAGTTGCATTGCTGGTATTGTCAGTTTTACTGAATGTTTCACAAGTCAGTTCACAGGATTGTGGTGCTTACGTTGCACCCGGAAAGTGGAAGCAGTTTATGTGCCACAATCTTGGAGCTGCCAATCCGGCTGCCGACCCCTTTACTCCGGGCTGGGAGATTGTGGGCGGATACTGGCAGTGGGGCAGGAAAACAATGGCAGCAGCAGGGCCAACCGGCATTAGCAGAAGCAGAGCAAACGATGGTGAACAGCCTGGCTATAGTTATTTTAAGGAATCACCGAATGGTTCGTGGTCTGATGCCTATAAAACCGGCAATGATCCCTGCCCGGCGGGTTTTCGAGTTCCAAGTGATGAAGAATGGGCGAGCGTGCTGGCTTACAATGCTTTGAAAAGAATTGGCAATTGGGATAATCGGCCTACCAATTACACCTCAGGTCTCTTTATCGGAGATAAACTATTCCTTCCGGCGGCCGGCTACAGGTACTACGTCAATGGCACGTTGGACTACCGTGGCTACTACGGCATCTATTGGAGCAGTACGGAGAATGGCGCGAACGGCGCCTGGGACCTGGACTTCGGTATTGATGATGCCAACGCGAACTACTACGACAGCCGTACGAACGGGCTTTCTGTGCGCTGTATCGCAGAATAATCCGACTATTTGTCTATTTGACTATTTAAAAAATTTCAGTCGGAAAGGGCTGGGAAATGACCGCGGAGCGGTCCGAAATTTTTTGAGAATGGAGATGGGATTGATCTTGCCAGGGAGTATCGCTTTTTCGATTTGTCTTTCAGGTTTGATTGTTGGGAGTTTGGGTACAAGACAAGAACAGTAGCGGTGTTACTGAATATGAATGATTGTGTTCCTGATTTCGGATCAGAAAGGTTCTGTTGAAATAAACGGGTTGATACATGAAAACTGTGACAAGATGGAAGTCTGAGTCTGCAGAACAAGGCGTGGGTGCGATCCGGATATCCGGAAGATCGGCGCCGCAGATACCTGATCAGATAAGTATGAGGAAATTTATCACGATGCTGCTATTGCCGGGATTATTCACTGTAACAGATGTCAGCTCACAGGATTGTGGTGCTTGCGTTGCACCCGGAAAGTGGAAGCAGTTTATGTGCCACTGTACACCTCCCCAAAGTTGCAACCCATTGTAAAGTAGAATTTTGGGTTCAAAACTTCATAACTATCCGGGCTTTTATATCCCGGAATTTAATGTGGTCGTTCTTGATTGTACGAGGTTGCTGTCAGATCGGTCTTCTATCAGGTCGATCATTTCTTTTTGGCGTCCCGAGCTTGACATTTTTTGGCATCTCATAGTCATCTTTGAGTTTCCCGCGACCTATGTTCAGCTCGGCGAATATCTATTTTAGTCTGGCATTTTCTGATTTCAGTTCTTTGAGCCGGCTCCTGGTCTCATCTTCCGCTTTTGTTTTCCTCCAATAATACAAAGTGGCCGCACTGATATGGTAAGTACGGCGAAGTTCGTCTATACGGGCTCCCGAATCTCATTTATCCAGTATTTCCAACTGCTGGGTGTTACTGATTTTACTTTTACACATATTACACGATATGAAAGTGAGAAAATAATACTATTCTTCTTTCTCGTGGTTGCTTCAGGGGAGGTGTACATACTGACAAACTCAATAACATCACCAACCGTTCACTTTGTATCCACAGTGGATTACTGGGTGACAGGATTCACAACACTACCAGGGAAATCAGTTTTGTCTGAGGTTGCCCGGGCATTTGAGAGCTCTTTCATGAGTTGTATTTTCAGACTTCTGTAAACATATGCAATATGTACAAGATTATTTTTTTGCTTCTTTTGTTCCCGACATGCGGTGTGGTTAACGTGTGTGCTCAGGATCCTTATTTTTCTCAATTCTACGCAAACAGAGTTTATTTAAACCCTGCATACGCTGGTTTTGACCCGGGAACGACTGTAACGGTTAATTACAGAAATCAATGGTTTGGTATTCCTGATGGTGATATTGGAAATCTGAACAACAGCTATGTCACTTATAATGCGACGGCTGAACTTCAGTTACCTTGCTTTCTGAATACTCCCAACTCTGATGTTGGAGTGGCACTATTGTTTTTTGGTGATAATGCCGGAACAGCACCTTTGATAACCCGTGGTGGTGGACTGGCATTCAGTTATTCCCAGAAGTTGGGCCAGAGATATTCCACAAAGGAGCGTTCAAATCTCCGGTTTGGCATCCAGACAAGTCTGATGCAACGGAAGTTGGACTGGGGCAATTTTATTTACTCTGATCAGCTTGATCCTGTCGCCGGTTTGATTGGACCTCCACAGACACTGAATCTGGCAAGTGGTATGTATCCCGTACTTAATTGTGGTGTGATATACAAGCACTACAATTACAGGAGAAACAGAAAAGTGATGCAGTTGCCTTCGGTAACCCTGGGAGTCAGTTTATCTAATATCAACAGTCCAAACATAGCACTGCGAGATGCTGCTGCTGAGGCATTTCTCCCGCGCAGGACGACCATACATTTTGGATGCCAGATAAAAAAATCAAAACGTCGGCCACGAACCGCCCCTGTATTTATGTCTCCACAGGTTCGTTTTGACAGTCAGCTTGGTTTCAGGTTGAATACGATTGTGGTCGGAGGTTACATTTCTTCTGAAATGTTTTACACAGGGTTATTTTACCAGGATAACTTCGGCAGCAATATACCCCGCTCGGGATTTGTTTCAGGAGGTTCGTTGTCGCGAAACACGAATGCTTTGATTTTGACAAGCGGGATTGAAATACCCAATACCAATCTTATGGCCGGTTTTACATATGATGTCAATTTGTCTGGCTTGAGGACAAATAACACGCTTGGTGTTATTGAATTTAATGTTCGGATGAATTTCAGGGGGGATGGCAAGAGAGGTTGCTCTATTGGGATACCTTCAGACTGTCCGAGGATTAACAGATTTTGATTGACTTTTTCAATATTTACATCGGGGATAAATTTTAATTTTTGCTTTGAAAGATGAGAACAATCTTACTGATATTTACTGTTACGATTTTTTGGTGCAATAAAATTTCAGCACAGTTTTGCAATTCGGGATTTACGTTTGTTGTCTCCGGATGTAACAGAGTCTCCTTTACACCGGACACTGTAAGTCCAACATTTTCCTATTTTTGGGATTTTGGTGATGGCACCACTTCAACAGCATCAAATCCGTTACATGATTTTATATCATTTGGCGCGGGTACTGCGAATTTTACAGTAAAGTTGCGAGTGAGTTCATCCAGCTGTGATACAAGTTCGACTAACAAAACTGTTCAGGTTAAGCAAATACCTGACCCTAAAGTAGGTGATGTATCAGAAAATAACTTTCTGGACTGTACCGAAAATGGTTATCTTGAAATCATAAATGAGTCTACCACCAGCGCTACCAATATTAAATATACCATAGTGTGGGAGAATTCCATACCACCATTACCAGACGACACATCTGTGGTGTTATCTGATTTCACTACTTTAGAGCATTATTATTCAGCCAAGGGTGTTTATCAAATAAAGATATTTGTTGAAGGGAGTAACGGCTGTATCAGTTCTGACACGATTCCATTTATTTGGAGCGCTGCTCCCAAAGTGTCAGTATCTTTTCTGTCGAGTAATCCCATCTGCGTACCAGGTTATGCCTTGATTGGAATATCCAATTTTTCAAATAATACATCAAATACCACATATACGATTCGTATCAACAGTGATCCTTTTGGTTTCACCTTCTCTCATCCTCCTCCGACGTCTTTTCTTTACCCATTGACCACATCATCGTGTGATGTCACCTCAATCATCAATGGAGTTACATATAATCACGCTTTCCAGGTTTCAGCTACTGCCCTCACAGGATGTCCAAATTTAACTTGGACCAATGCAGACGGCCCAATCCGCACCAGGACAATTCCGGAAGCTGATTTTGTTGTCAATCCCTATCCAGTAGCTTGCAAGGACGATGTTATTGAAATTAAAAACCTGTCAAAGCCAGGTGCTTTTTGGAATAGCGCCAGTAATACTTGTTCAAGTAACATGCGGGTGCGTTGGGATATATTCCCAGCCTCTGGATTTACGATTACGAGTGGTAGTCTGACAAGTTCTGCGGGATTCAATGCAGCTTTTCAGCCTGGTACCTATACTATACGATTGATAGTAGAAAATAGAATAAATAACAACCCAAACAACTCAGACCCTAATTGTGACGCGGATACTTTGCAAAAAGTCATTTGTATTCTCCCCAAACCTCAAAGTAACTTTACCAAATCAACCTCTGCTGGATGTACTCCACTGTTGGCAACCTTTGTAAACACTTCCAATACTTTAGGTTCTTGCGATCCGGCCACTTATTTATGGTCCACTGAATTTGTTAGTTCAGATTGTGGTGATATAGGTGATTACCAGATTGTAAACAATACTTCGAATATTTTTCAAGTTTCGTATAATCTTCCCGGAAAATATTATGTTCGCCTGAAGGTTACCAATAAATGCGGTGTAAGCGAGAAGTTGGATAGTATTGTTGTTGCCGGGGCGCCGACATCGGAACTCGCTCCGATTGACAATATTTGTGGCAGTGGAGAAATTGACCCTTTTATTGAAAGTACAAATAATTGTGATGGCTCTCCCGCAACCTTTTCCTGGTCGCTTGTCAGGCTTCCGAATACGGTCGTATGGACATCCATGTTACAGGATCCGTCGCCGGTGTCGGTAGATCAGCCCGGAGTCTATGAACTTCGGGTGATTAGCAGTGCGTGTAGCAGTACGACTGAAACACAAACTTTCGAGGTTTTCCCACTCCCTCCCACTCCCCAGATCAGCGCAAATACCCCTTGCCCGGGAGAATCCCTTGTTTTTACCAACCAGAATGCCACGGGTTTGACTTGCGAATGGTCTGGCCCAATCGGTTTCACTTCTGCCGATTGTGAACCAACAATCTCCAGTGTTGCGTCGGAAAATAGCGGTCAATACTGTTTGGTTGTCACTAATTCCAAAGGTTGTACCGAGGAGCAATGCATTAGTGTCAGCGTACTTGCCCGTCCGCAGGTAGTTGCACTCCCGTCGGTTGGCAGTATTTGTCTGGGGCAATCGGAGACCTTTACTGCTTCCGGTGCAACAACTTACAAATGGACTCCCCTTTTTACCGGATCTTCTTTCATGACACCTGCTGATGGCGCTGGAGCATCCATTTCTGTACGGCCTACTTCTGCTGGGACGTATCAATATGCTGTGGAAGGCGAAAACAATTTGAATTGTATCAACTGGGATACTATTTCCTTAGTGGTGTTGCCCTTGCCGGTGGTGAGTGCTGGCAGTAGCGAAAACGTATGTGACAATGAAAGTCGGCAGTTGAACGGGTCTCCAGCCACGGGTGGTAACGGCATCTGGACCGGACCTTTCGTAAATAATACGGGCCTGTTTAATTTTCAATTGAATGCTACGCCCGGGACACATCAGGTGACCTATCATTTTAGTGATAGTAATGGCTGTGAAGATAGCAGCAAGGTGATTATTTGCGTTTTGCCCCCCCCTGATGCGATTTTTAGCACAGATAACTCCTTCGGATGTGACTCACTTCAGGTACACACCTCCAATACGTCTAATGCAATGGACTGTAATGGGCCCGAATATAACTGGTCTGTTTCATACGATGGGGCTCCTTGCCAAAGTGGCGACGGCATCTGGGATTTTGAAACGGGCAATGCCTCCACGCAGCAACCAGGGTTTAAATTTTCGAAGTCCGGGAATTACACCATTTTATTAATAGTTACGAATCAATGTGGTTCTTCCAAGTTAACTCGCGTGGTAACAGTAGCCGAAAAACCGCGTACTGCCCTTGATCCTATTGACGATGTTTGTAACAGCGCTGAAATAACCCCTATTTCTACGGATTCCAGCTGTTTATCACCGATAACAATACATGCCTGGAGTTTCACTGATGGTATGCCGGCTACTTCCGATTCTCCCAATCCCCAAGATATTACGTTTCCTGTGGGATGCCATACCATAACGCATGCGGTTTCAAACGCTTGTGGCTCAGCAACTGATGTACAGGATTTTTGTGTAATAAGAGGGCCATCTGTTGATGTAGAAATTAATAAAACTGCGCTGTGTATCAATGAAACAGCCACAATTATCAATAATTCGACGGGTGACCAGTTGAACTATAACTGGAGCGTTAATCCTTCGGGGCCAATATTTATTTCTGGAACTACTCTTCAATCTCCCCAAATTTATATCCCACCTGCTACCGATATTGGCAACTACACAATCTCGGTGAATATCGGTAATCCGATTTGCGGTACGGTGACATGGGACACAGTGATACGGGTATCTCGTCCGCCGACGGTTGTACTGGATTCGATCGGTGATTTTTGTGAGTCGGCGACGTTCACGCCGATGGCATTGATTACGCCTGTGATGGATTATATTGATTCTGTTCGTTGGTGGTTTTCGGGAGCTTTGAATCCGCAACCGAATACATGGCTGGGCGAGATGTCGCCGGAGTTGACGTACAATTTGCCGGGTACTTATGAGGTATGTGTTGCGGTGTACAATTTGTGCGGATCGGATACGTCATGTCGTCGTTTTGACATATTGAGAGGTCCGGCTCTGAACATCACGAGTAGCCGTGATACTGTTTGTTCTGGTG
>CAIRNW010000206.1 GCA_903879995.1 uncultured Bacteroidota bacterium | reverse complement strand
CCAACTGCTGCAAGTACATGTGTAAAATCCTCTTCATTAAATAAGTCAGTAATGGTGGAGGCTCCTTTTGCTCCCAGCATGCCGTATCCTCCCTCTGGAATGACATAATTTGTAGTTTGGAGTTCCACTTTCCTTCTTTGGGTTGCGTAGGCATCTCTGGAAAGAAATTGTAATTCCATTCCTAACGATAATGCTGAATTTAATGTGTGAGAAAACAGTGCAGGCTTTTCTCCTCTCACATAGCCCAAAGATTTTAATCCCATTTTTTTGCTAGCGGCAGCAGTGGCAACCAAGTGGTTAGACCAAGGACCGCCATAAGTAACTATCGTCTTTTTGTTTGATTTGATGGCCTCTTCGAGATAAAACCGAAGTTTAAACCATTTGTTCCCCGATACAACCGGATCACATTTATCCAGCCTCAATACATACACCAGTATATCTTTCTCTTTGAAGATGGGGCGAATAACTGGATCAATTGTAATAAGATCGGCGTTATAGAACATACTGGGGTATTGTCGAAAATACGTGTAATTTTGCCGCGCTAAATCTTTCCTATGAAACCAACCCTAGTAATCCTTGCAGCGGGTATGGCTTCCCGTTATGGAAGCATGAAACAAGTGCAGTCTTTTGGTCCCACTGGTGAAACCATCATGGATTACTCAATCTTTGATGCTATCCGTGCTGGTTTTGGAAAAGTAGTATTTATTATTCGTGCTCAATATGCTTCACAGTTTCAATCCATATTTGAGCCAAAACTTAAAGGATTAGTGGATACCGAATATGTTTTTCAGGAATTAGATTCTTATACGAATGGTTATGTTTTCCCTGCCGATCGTTCCAAGCCCTGGGGTACGGCGCATGCAGTGCTTTGTGCCAGTGAAGTAGTGAAAGAGCCATTTGCGGTAATTAACGCGGATGATTTTTACGGGCGAAATGCTTTTGAGCAAGCAGCCCGTTTTTTGCAGACCGATTGCAACGATAATACGTACGCTATTGTGGGGTATGATTTAACTGCAACGCTTTCTGAACATGGCACGGTCAACAGAGGAGTATGTCAATTAAATAGCACGGGAGATCTGGCTAGCATTACTGAGCGAATCAATATTGCCCGTGTGGATGGTATAATTACCTGTCAAGATGGTTTGTCTCCTCAGACGCTTGGAGAGGATACTAAAGTATCTATGAATTTCTGGTGTTTTGCACCTTCTTTTTTTGATACTACTGCCACACAGTTTGCTGATTTTTTAAACCAGTCCGGGCAAGAGTTGAAATCAGAGTTTTTTATTCCTTTAGTTGCTGACCAGTTTATTCAAAAAGGTGGTAAAGTGAAAATTGTTCCAACTCATTCATCTTGGTTCGGCGTTACCTATAAAGAGGACGCTCCATTTGTGCAACAAAGTCTCGAAAGCTTAATTAGAGCAGGGGAGTATCCTAATCAACTCTGGGCTTAATTGACCTTGACCATGTAAACATAGTCTTGCATTTTGCGCACTTGCTCAGTGCGGTCCAACCCATTTAAAGAGGAACGTGAGGGAATTCGGATCGTGGGACTATCCGATTGTTTTTTAACTGTTTCTATAACATCAAATATGTATTTGCTTTGAACAGCAAATGCAAAACCCTGCGCGTTGGTTTCACGGCCATTAAGTATACCAATCACTTCTCCCTTTCGATTTAATATAGGGCTACCACTATTTCCACGGTTGGCGTTAATTTCAATCTGACAACTTAACGTGTCTCCATTATATCCAGTTTTTGCACTTAGATATCCTTGGCTATACACCACTTCATTACGGGGATAGCCCAGTGTAAATATGGGTTCTGCCAGTTTTGCGGTTTGCTTGCTGAGTCCGTAGGGTAAACTGGAATAGGGTTTGAAATTTTCATCAACAATTTTCAAAATGGCAATATCTCGTTCTACATCTTGAAAAACAACATCCACTAGATATTCACCACGGTTGTTTTGTATGGCAATTTGTTTTGCGTCCTCTACTACGTGTGCATTGGTGATCAGGTAGCCCCGGGCATCAATAATAAATCCGGTGCCTCCGGTTGTAAACGGAATGTCCTGGGGAACTGAAGTGGCTTTATTTTTTATTCGATCTATTTCCTTAGCCTGCTTTCTTGTTTTATCCTCTAGTTGACTAAATTTTTTGTTCAGTTCTTCAAATTGAGAGCGCGGCGATGCAGGGGCTATTATCCATACTAAGGAAGAAATTACCAACGTGGTGACTACAGCTATTGAGGCAGCGATGGCGCTAACTTTTTTATATCTGTTCCAGAGGTAAATAACTTTTGCCTTTCCTTGCAAGCGAGCTGAATTGATTTGTCCTTGTTCGGCCAGATCCGTATGAACTTCTTTGAGAAGTGACTTGAAACGTTTCCATTCTCCAAAACGGTTCATTTGCTGAAGGAAAAAAGTATGTTCCACCACCAATTGATCCACCTCTGCATTTGTCTTGCGCAATTGTTCAAACTGCACGCGCTCGTCAGGGTGCATTTCGCCCTTGATATATCGCTCAACCGCATCCAATAACCGCAAATCATCCATGGGTGTTTCCATTTTTATATTCCGAGAAGAAAAGTTTTTTTAATCGCATCAGGCATTTGTACTTCTGGTTTTTTGCATTGTCCGAATTCGTATAACCAAATTGAAGTGCAATGTCCTGCATGTTCATTTTTTTCAGATAGTAAGCTTCCAGCAAACTTTTGCAGGGTTCTCCCAGTCGTTGGATGGCTTGACTCATCAACTCAAATTCCGCATCTCTTTTTTCATGCGTGGCAATTTCCTCGTCAACTTGAATAGTAGTCTCCGGGTCAATTTCTTGAGACCAAAGTCGACTATTTTGCTGTAATCGCTTCAACCACAATCGTTTACTCACGGAGTAGAGATAGGTCTTCAATTGACAATTCAATTCAAAAGACCCCGTTCTAACCTTTTCATAGAGCACCACCATCGCCTCCTGAAATATGTCCTGTGCGTCATCCGCTGAGCCATTGTTATTGACAATCAGTGACTGAATCATATTGAAATGGTCCTTATAGATCCCCTCAATAACTTTTCGGTCCCCGGCCGCCAATCCCTTTAAAAGTCCAACTTCCTGAAGTTCGCTATTCACTATCCTCGTAGTTTAATACAGAATTTTAAAAATAGTAACCCGAACTGGTTTCCAAAAAAAAATCATTGTCAAAGGGTTACCTTTTGCGAAAAAGGGTATAAATTCGCGAAATATTTCACAAAACAAAAAAAACAAAAGCAATGAAAAAGTTTTTTGCAATTGCCTTCATCGCAGCTACTTTGGTAGCTTGTAATGGTGGTGGCGAAGCTACTCCAGCTGCTGACACAACTGCTGCTACTGTTGACACAACTGCTGCTGCTGTTGATACAACTGCTGCTGCTGCTGACACAACAGCTCCTGCTGCTGATACAGCTAAGTAATTCAAGTGCAAGTAATTGCCGAAGGCCGTTCCCCCGGGAACGGCTTTCTTTTTTCATTCAAATTTATCCATGCACACTTTTCAAGCGCTGGGACTGAGCGCCCCTCTTCTGCAGTCAATTCAAAAACTTGGGTTTACAGAACCCACCCCCATTCAGCAAAAGGCAATTCCCATTTTATTACAAGGAACGCGTGATTTTATTGGCTTGGCACAAACTGGTACCGGTAAAACGGCCGCCTTTGGACTTCCATTACTTGATTTGCTGGACCGTTCAAGAACAAATCCACAGGCATTGGTTATCTGCCCCACCCGTGAACTGTGTCTTCAAATCACATCAGATATAAAAAAATTCCAGGGCATTACAGGGCAGGTATTGGTAACTCCGGTTTATGGGGGAGCCTCTATTGGCGCTCAGGTCAAAGATCTAAAAAGGGGCACCCATGTAGTGGTAGCAACCCCAGGTCGTTTGATCGATTTGATTGAAAGAAAGGCAATCCGACTAGATCAAATCGAGTATGTGGTATTGGATGAAGCTGACGAAATGCTCAATATGGGATTCCAAGAGGATATTGAGTTTATCCTTCAGAATACCCCAAAGAGAGAAAGTACCTGGTTGTTTAGTGCAACCATGCCAACAGAAATCAGACAAGTGAGCAAGCGTTACATGCATGAGCCCACTGAGGTTACTATTGGCAAAATGAATGCGGCTAATGTTAACATTGATCATCAATATTACCAATGTCAACATCCTTATCGCTATGAGGTATTGAAGCGAATTATTGATTTTAATCCAGATATTTTTGGAATCGTATTTGCCCGCACAAAGGCTGATGCGCAGGAAATTGCAGAGAAACTTACCCGAGAAGGCTACGACATCGATGCCATCCACGGAGACCTTACGCAGGCGCAACGTGATCGGGTGATGGGTGCCTTTAGAACAAGAAATATCCGACTACTAGTAGCTACGGACGTAGCGGCAAGAGGTATTGACGTGCAGGGCATCACGCATGTTATTAACTACGAATTGCCAGATGACACCGAAGTATACACGCATCGTAGCGGAAGAACAGGTCGTGCGGGAAAAAGTGGTTTGTGTGTTTCCATTGTCACACCACGCGAAGCCTACCGTTTGAAGCAGATTGAAAAATTAATCCAAACCCGTTTCCACCGCATGGACATTCCCAGCGGAAAGGACGTTTGCAGAAAACAGTTTTTCCATTTCACTGACAAGTTGTTAAAAGCTGATATCAGTCATGGGGAATACGAAACCTACATCCCTATGCTGGCCGAAAAATTTTCAGCGGTCAGTAAAGAGGAAATTCTACAACGTGTGGCTGCTTTGGAGTTTGATCGATTCCTCCGCTATTATGAAAATGCAGCTGATCTAAATCTTAGACAGCAACCGACGGATAGCAAAATGGGGAGGAAAAGAAAGCAGGAACAGGGCGCAATACCTCAAGGTGACGCTTCTTACCAACGTTTATTTATAAATCTTGGAACAAAGGATGGCTTTTACAAGGCCAGCTTTTTACAATTCCTTTTGGATATGAGCGAACAAAGAAAAGACGTATTGGGTAAAATTGATTTAAGGGAAATGAATAGCTGGGTAGAAGTGGATGCAAGAGTAGCCGGGAAATTTATCAAAGCCATAGACGGAAAAAATTTCAAGGGACGCCGAATCAGAATGAATGATGCAAATTCGGGTGGTCGAGGTGGTTCCCGTCAAGGGCAATAACTGCATTGACTCATTTTATAATTCTATCTTTACCACCTGTCTATTGTAAAGATGAATCCAACTTTCAATCTGGAAAATATTCTTTCGAAGAAGCCGCTCATTATTAGTGGGCCATGTAGCGCTGAAACAAGAGAACAGTTATTGGATACAGCCACCCAATTAAAGGAAACCGGACGGGTGGATATCTTACGAGCAGGCATCTGGAAACCACGTACTAAGCCAGGAATGTTTGAAGGGGTAGGAAGTAAAGGTCTTCCTTGGTTAGAAGAAGCTTCTCAACTTACTGGATTGCCCACCACTGTGGAGGTAGCCACTGCTAAACAAGTGGAGGAAGCGCTCCGTTATCAAGTTTCTATGCTTTGGATAGGAGCTAGAACCACCGTAAACCCCTTTAGTGTACAAGAGGTGGCGGATGCTTTACAAGGAGTGAATATCCCTGTGCTAATAAAAAATCCAATTAACCCAGACCTGGAGTTATGGAGTGGAGCGGTTGAACGGATCAGTCGTGCGGGAATCACTAAAATTGGTTTGATACACCGCGGTTTTAGCACTTTTGGAGAAACAGGATATAGAAATGCACCACTATGGCATTTGGCCGTGGAGATGAAACTTCGACATCCTTCACTATTATTCATTACTGATCCCTCTCATATTTGTGGGAGGAGAGATATTATTCCAGAGGTTATTCAAAGAGCGATAGATTTGGATAGTGATGGTTTGATGATTGAAAGCCATCGTGATCCGGCAAATGCCTGGAGCGATGCCGCACAACAACTAACCCCTCTTGCGCTTTCACAAATTCTTGGGCAAGTGATTTGGAGAAAGGAACATGTCAATTCTCCCGATTATCAAGCAGCACTTGATACGCTACGTCAAGAAATCAATCAATATGACGAGGAGTTATTACAGTTGTTATCTCGTCGGATGAAGGTGGCTGAGAAAATAGCACAGTACAAAAAAGAAAATCAAATTACTATCCTGCAACCCGGTCGTTGGCAGGAAATTACTAGTCGTGTGTTATTAAAATCTGAGGAGTTGGGCTTGAGTCATGAATTTCTCACACAATTTCTTGATGCAATACACATGGAGAGTATTGCACATCAAAAGCGGGTTTTAGATGCAGCCAAAAAGTAAGCTGATGAAACAAAGGAAATTTAAAATTGGAGCTGCTGTAACTACTTGTTATTTTTCTTGCCAATTTTCCTATTTAAAAAAACTGGTTCCGATTGAGCACACTGTTCTACTAACGGATCAACATGTATACAAGGCGCACGCTTCCTTGTTCAAAGGATGGAATACGATTGTTTTAAAGGCTGGTGAGTCGTATAAGATCCAGCCAACCGTTGATGCGGTAATTGAGCAATTGACCAAGTTAAAAGCGGATCGACAAACATGGTTGATTGGTGTGGGAGGAGGTGTGATCACTGACCTTGCCGGTTATATTGGTGCCATTTACATGCGTGGTATCAAAGTGGGTTTTGTGCCTACTACATTATTGGCCATGGTGGATGCAGCGTTGGGAGGAAAAAACGGAATTGATCATGGCACTTACAAAAATTTAGTCGGCACAATTCGGCAACCTGCATTTTTACTCTATGACACAAAATTTTTAAAAACACTTCCTGAAAAGGAATGGAAAAATGGTTTTGCTGAGATTATTAAGCATGCTGTTTGTTTCAAACCGAACTTGTTTCGTGCGCTGGAGAAAAATAATTTGTCTTATTACCAAAAAAATAAGCGTGCCATCGAAAGCCTGATCGAAAAAAATGCATGGATTAAGTTAAGTACCGTTCAGCAAGATGAAACCGAACAGGGTATACGTAGTATTTTGAATTTTGGTCATACGCTGGGGCATGCGATTGAAATGGTCTATGAAGTTTCACATGGTGAAGCTATTTCCCTTGGTATGGTTGCGGCAGCAACGCTCTCCTCTAAGTTGAATGGCTTTATGGATGCCACTCGTCTGCAACTTTTACTGGCGCAATATGGTTTGCCTACCGTGGCTTCTTATGATCTTACCAAGTTGATGCGCGTGATGGAAATGGACAAGAAGAAAACAGGTAAAAAGGTTCGATACATTTTATTAGAAAAAATTGGTAAGGCCCGTCCTCAGTTACTTCCTTTTTCAACCTTAGAAAAATTGCTAAAACCACAGTCTTGATTGCTACCATCTCCTCTTCCGTGCTTCGGGGGTCGGTAAAAGCACCTCGTTCCAAAAGTGTTATGCAGCGGGCTTGCGCTGCGGCCTTTTTGGCAAAAGGCGAAACTACTTTACTCGATCCGGGAACAGCCGAGGATGATCAGGCTGCTATTTCAGTGATAAAATCATTAGGGGCTTCTATCAATAAAATGGCTGATGGGTCACTCTTAATCGTGAGTCCAGGTCTCCGATTAGACACACCTCTCAGCATTCATTGTGGAGAATCAGGATTGAGTTTGCGCATGTTTGTGCCGATTGCAGCCTTGGCTTCCACCTCCATCGAGGTGAATGGTCGAGGCAGTTTGTTAAAGAGGCCACAGCATTTTTTTGAAGAGGTGTTACCTCTTCTCGATGTAAAAGTTAGCAGTAACCAAGGGTTTCTTCCAATCCATTTGAAAGGGCCGCTTGCTCCAAAAACAATTACAATCGATGGATCACTTAGCTCCCAATTTCTAACGGGTTTATTAATGGCTTATGCCGGTACAGGAGCTACAGATGTTTCAATTCATGTGAGTGGGTTGGTGAGCCGTCCTTATATTGATTTGACCTTGTCTGTTATGGAACAGTTTGGACTATCCGTTCCCGACAATGACAATTACCAAACCTTTACTTTCAAAAAAAGTGAACCCAAGGATAAACCCATTGCAAGAACGTATCAGGTTGAGGGGGATTGGAGTGGAGCTGCTTTCCTTTTGGTAGCCGCCGCGTTGTCAGGCGAAGTGACTATCGAGGGAATTAATCCAACCTCTTTTCAAGCAGATCGACAAATTCTCTCCTTGAGAAGTTTTGCAGCAATTAATATGAATGTTTTTGAAAATTCACTTTTTGTTGCGCAGTCTGCCATCAAGGCTTTTGAGTTTGATGCAACGGATTGTCCTGATCTCTTTCCTCCGCTGACGGCATTGGCTGTTTTTGCAAAGGGAACAAGCCGAATAAAAGGGGTGGGCCGATTAACACACAAGGAAAGTAATCGCAGTGTGGCACTGGTGGAGGAGTTTTCTAAGTTAGGAGCCTCACTTGAAGTGGAGAATGATTACTTAGTAATCAAAGGGCAGGATCGACTTGCAGGCGGTCTTGTATCTTCTCATCATGATCATCGTATTGTCATGGCATTGGCTGTTGCAGGACTTCGATCTGTCAACCCCGTGGTGATTGAAAATGCAGAGGCAATTGGTAAATCATATCCCTCCTTTTTCTCCCACCTGCAAAGTCTTGGGGCCTCCGTATCTTTATCATCACACTAAAGCTGAGATTTTGAATTCATTTGGAAGAATATTTCGCATTCAAATTTTTGGTGAGTCGCACGGCGATTTTGTTGGAATACTGATTGATGGATGTCCTGCCGGTGTTCCATTGAGCCCTGAAATTTTCCAAGAGGATTTGATGCGTAGAAGAGGAGGTCTTCAAAAAGGTACTACCCCTAGGGCCGAGGATGATATTCCACTGCTTAAAACAGGCGTTTTTGCTGGTAAAACAACCGGCGCTCCAATTACTATTTTATTTGAGAATAAAAATACACGTAGCGCTGATTACGAAAAAACCAGAGAAATTCCCCGCCCGGGTCATGCTGATTTTGTGGCGCAACAAAAATTTGGCGGGTATGAGGATTACAGGGGAGGAGGGCATTTCAGTGGAAGATTAACGGCCTGTTTAGTGGCAGCCGGCGTGGTTGCAAAACAACTAGTCGGATCTGTTGCTATCACCGCTACACTTCAAGAAGTGGGGGGAGAAGCCTCCATTGAAAAAGGAATTGAAAAAGCAATGGCTCGCCAAGATAGTGTGGGTGGAATTATTGAGTGTGTAGTGAAGGGCTTGCCTATTGGCTTGGGAGAACCTTTTTTTGATTCAGTAGAGTCCCTATTATCGCATGCAATTTTTTCAATTCCTGCAGTTCGTGGAATTGAGTTTGGAACTGGTTTTGCCGCAGCACGGATGTTTGGAAGTGAGCACAATGATAGTTTGGTTGCAGCCGATGGCACTACAGCAACCAATCATGCTGGTGGAGTAGTAGGAGGCTTGACCAATGGTAACGCGCTTACGTTTCGTGTGGCCATTAAACCCACTTCATCAACTCCGCAGCAGCAAAAAAGTTTGAATACAACAACAGGCGAACAAACGATTTTTGCAGTGAAGGGTCGTCATGATCTCTGTATTGCACTTCGTGTGCCTGTGGTGGTGGAGGCAGTAACTGCCATTGTGCTGACTGACCTTTTGATGCTAGAGCAAAGGATCGGTCGAATTAATCAGTAGCCGTAATCGCTTTCAATTCTTTAAAGGATAGATTCAGCACTTCATACCGCTTGGGATTGGGAAGACTATAATGCCACCACTCGGTTTCCAACGACCGAAAACCAAAATACTCCATAGTCTCTTTTAATATTTTTCTATTTTCCAGCACTGCGGATTGATGCGCTGTAGAACTATGATGAGCTGCTGTTGAAAAATTATCAAAACCAGTACCCATATCAATTTCTTTTCCAGTGGTTTTATCCACTAGTGTCAGGTCTACTGCAATACCCCGGTTATGTCCACTCCCCAGAGCGGGGTTGGCTACATATCGTTCGTCCCTAATTAAATTCCAGAACCTAACGGTAACAGCATAGGGTCTGTACGCATCAAAAATTTTTAAATAAAATCCTCTTTTTAATAAGGAATCGCTAACGGCCTTTAGCGCGTTGGCCGCTTCCTCTCTCAAATAGCAAGTACTCAAGTTGGACGGATACATTCGTTTACCAGTGAAATTATTCTTGCTGGCATATCGTAGGTCCATTTGTAAGCTGGGGATTATTTGGTTCATGTTGACCACGCGCTTGAAGGGGGATGCGGTGACGGATTGTAAATAGGCCTCTTTTTTTTGTACGGTCAGTGATGTTGTGTCGCTGCCCTGGGCTTGGATTTTGGTCAGATTAAGGACCCAGAACAAGGTGAGCCAGCTATATTGCAGGAGGGAGTGCATTTCAGGTGTTGAAATTCAAAAAGATAGGGCTTATTTTCAAAAATATTTTAATTTTAGTATCTGACAGATACCCGTTAAATTTGCCGGGTGCTAACCAAACTATCTTTTATGAAGAAGTTTCTACTCTTAGTTGCTTTTGCCTCGACTGTATCGTATGTGCAGGCGCAGGACACTCAAAAAGGATCTCAAACTTTAGGTGTCAGTTTTTATTTAAATGACTTTGCAACTGCTTCTCGTATTCGGACCACATCCTTGAATACGGTGATTGCTAACAAAACATTCTCACCCATTGGAGAAATGAGTGCGGGTCTTGCTGTGAACTATGCCAAACAAATGCGTGCAAAAACATCGTTTGCTGCTTCATTAGGAATCAGCGGTATGCGTTACCCTATGACAGGGCGTGTGATAAACAAGAGTAGTTCTCTGTTGGAGTTTTCTGCCGCATTAAACTTTATGATGACAACTGATGAGTATTATGTTCAGCCTTATTTAACCCTTGGAGTAGGGGGGCACAAGTATGGTCCTCATTACGGAGTATTCCTTCCTGCCGGGCTAGGTTTAAAGTTGAATATTTTCAGTGAAGCAAATCTTTTCATTACCTCCAATTACCGCGTTCCCGTTACTAACGAGACTGCCAGCTATCATTTTCAGCACATGATTGGTGTAGCCGCTCCGATTGGTAAGAAAAAATAATTTCCCAGCCTGATTTTCGGCTGTTAAAAGCCCCGTATTACTACGGGGCTTTTTTTATGCTTTTTCCCCTACCTTTGCGGCCTCAAATTCAACCTATTTGTCATGGCAGATTTAAAGTTTCAACGAAATTTCGGTATTGCTGCTCACATCGATGCCGGTAAAACAACAACTACGGAGCGTATCCTCCGCTATACGGGTATGATTCACCGAATCGGAGAGGTGCACGAAGGTGCTGCAACCACCGACTGGATGGAACAAGAGAAAGAGCGTGGTATTACCATTACCTCTGCTGCTGTTAGTTGTAAATGGAATTTTCCTACTGATAAGGGAAAGAATACTGCTGACACCAAGCCCTACTATTTTAACATCATCGATACTCCCGGTCACGTGGACTTTACAGTGGAGGTGGAGCGTTCCATGCGTGTATTGGATGGACTAATTGCCTTATTTTCTGCGGTGGACGGCGTGGAGCCTCAGTCCGAGACTGTTTGGCGTCAAGCTAATCGTTATGGCGTACCTCGTATTGGATTTGTCAATAAGATGGACCGTGCCGGTGCTGATTTCTTGAATGTGGTAAAGCAGGTTCGTGAAATGTTGGGCTCTAAAGCAGTTCCACTTCAGCTTCCGATTGGTGCTGAGGACAATTTCAAAGGAGTGGTTGATTTGATTAAGATGAAAGGAATTATTTGGCATGCTGAAACAGAGGGAATGACATTTGATGAGATTGATGTACCTGCTGATATGGTGGAAGAAGCCAAAGAGTGGAGAGCCAACTTGGTGGAGGCAGTTGCTGAATATGATGATACGTTGATGGAAAAATTCTTTGAAGATCCTAACAGCATTTCGGAGGCCGAAATTCATGAAGCCATTCGTAAGGCTACCATCGATCTTTCTATTGTTCCTATGATGTGCGGTTCATCCTTTAAAAACAAAGGTGTACAGACTGCACTCGATGCAGTATGTCGTTACTTGCCTTCACCCATTGATATTCCTGATACAAAAGGTACACATCCTGATACTGGAGCGGAATTAGTGCGCAAAGCAGACCCGAAAGAACCCTTTGCGGCGCTTGCCTTCAAGATTATGACGGATCCCTTTGTTGGACGTTTGGCATTCTTCCGTGCTTACTCTGGCCGTTTGGATGCCGGATCCTATGTGCTCAACGTGCGCAGTGGAAAAAAAGAGCGTATCAGCCGTATCATGAAGATGTTTGCTAACAAGCAAAACCCGATCGATTTTATTGAGGCGGGTGATATTGGTGCAGCGGTTGGTTTCAAAGAGATCAAAACCGGAGATACGCTTTGTGATGAAAACCATCCAATCACCTTGGAGAATATGTTCATCCCTGAGCCAGTAATTGCCATTGCCGTAGAGCCCAAAACACAGGCCGACGTTGATAAAATGGGTATGGCTATTGCAAAGCTTGTTGAGGAAGATCCTACTCTACGCGTTAATACCGACGAAGAAACAGGACAAACCATTCTACGTGGAATGGGAGAATTACACTTGGAGATCATCATCGATCGTATGCGTCGTGAATTTAAAGTAGAAGTAAATCAAGGTGCACCTCAGGTGGCTTATAAAGAAGCTTTCACTACTACTGTTGAACACCGCGAAACGCTTAAGAAGCAAACGGGTGGTCGTGGTAAGTTCGCTGATATTATTTTTAGCATTGGACCTGTTGATGCAGAGTGGCAAGCGGAAAATCCTGACAAGCATTACCAATTTGTCAATGATATTTTTGGAGGCTCTATTCCACGTGAATTTGTGCCTTCTATCCAAAAAGGTTTTGAGCAGTCTATGACCACGGGTGTACTTGCCAGCTATCCGGTGGCAAACATGAAAATCCGAGTGTATGACGGAAGTTTCCACGCGGTGGATTCTGACTCCATGTCATTTGAATTGTGTGCAAAACAAGGTTTCCGTGAGGCAGCCAGAAAAGCTAAACCTGTATTACTTGAGCCCATCATGAAAGTGGAAGTAGTAACTCCTGATCAATACATGGGGGATGTTACCGGGGACTTGAACCGTCGTCGTGGTATGATGGAGGGTATGGATAGCCGTGCTGGTGCACAGGTAATTAAAGCAAAAGTTCCATTGAGTGAAATGTTCGGATACGTTACCCAACTACGTTCACTTTCCTCTGGTCGTGCTTCCTCTACCATGGAATTCTCTCACTACTCCCCAGCTCCTAATAACATTGCTGAAGAAGTGATTGCCAAAGTAAAGGGTAAGGCTACGGCCTAACTTGATCTGACTATAATTTTAAAGACCGCTTTGAAAAAGGCGGTCTTTTTTTGTTTGGACAAAAGAATGGTCAGCTCATTAATAAACAAATGATTGTCAACATTTTATATTTTTGCTCTTGCTTTTTTAAAATAGTGGCATTAACGGCAAAAAATAGGCGATAACTATTTGGTTGGTACGGACTTCTCGCTTACCTTTGCATCCCCTAAAGAAAAAGGGGTACGTACACATGTCGCAGCGCATTCGAATCAAATTGCAATCTTACGATCATAATCTGGTGGACAAGTCTGCAGATAAGATCGTTAAAACTGTTCGCAGTACTGGCGCAGTTGTAACAGGGCCTATTCCTCTGCCAACTCGCACTAAAATTTTTACTGTATTGCGTTCTCCTCACGTTAATAAGAAAAGCCGTGAGCAGTTTCAATTAGCAACACACAAGCGTCTATTGGATATTTATACCTCCACTAGCCGTACTGTTGATGCGCTTAGCAAATTGGATTTGCCAAGTGGCGTGGAAGTAGAAATCAAAGCCTAACCGTTTTGAAATTGGCGTAAGGGAATTCGCCCCTCCCATAGTTCTTATCATTGATTTTTGAAACAATTGCTATCTCTCAACCGGAATCTAATTCCGATAAAAGAGCGCTGGCTTTTAAACATAAAACAAGCCATTCAGGGTTTGTTTACTACCGGTACTTCCCCATAAAGGAAAAGGTCGGTGGCGAACGGGGATTGAAGTCCAAACGATCGTGTTTGGATTGTCCCAATAACCTTGCAGGCACAAAACCTAAAGAACATGAAAGGTATTATTGGGAAAAAACTGGGAATGACCAGTGTATTCGATCCCTCAGGAAAGCAGACCCCCTGCACGATCATCGAGGCGGGTCCCTGTGTAGTTACTCAAGTAAAGTCCAAAGACACGGACGGGTACAGCGCTCTCCAGCTATCTTTTGGAGACAAGAAAGAAAAGCGTGCTACAAAAGCCGAGGTTAATCACTTTTCCAAATCACAAACTACTCCCAAGCGTTTCTCTAAAGAGTTTCGCAATTTCTCCATCGAAAAAAATCTGGGTGAAACTGTAACGGTAGACATTTTCTCCGAAGGTGAAACTGTTGAGGTTGTAGGTACCACCAAGGGTAAAGGATTCCAGGGTGTTGTAAAACGTCATGGTTTCTCTGGAGTTGGTGAAGCTACACACGGACAACATGACCGTTCAAGAGCTCCAGGTTCTTTGGGTGGTTCTTCTTATCCTTCACGTGTATTCAAAGGATTGAGAAT
>CAIRNW010000205.1 GCA_903879995.1 uncultured Bacteroidota bacterium | reverse complement strand
CCTTGCTGAGAAAGATCAAGCACTAACGCGTGATAATTATTTATCCCCGCTTGTTTAAACCGAGTTTTTAATTGCTGCAGGATAGATGGACGAACATCCGATACTGTTAGCTCCAACGATGGATACTGATCCATCAACAACAAGGATTTTCCACCACTGGCAGCGCAGCAATCCCAACCCGATTTAATCGTATCAGGTAAAAGTGGCTGCAAGAATTCTCCCACTCGCTGCGAACTAAGATCTTGAACTACGTAATCTTTGTTTAATGCAAGAATTGCATCCAAATTAGTAGCAGCTGGTAATGCAAGGGCAGATGAGGAAACAATTTTAAAGGGAATTGAAGCTTCCTCTAATTTATTGATTACCTGCTGTTGTTTGCCAGGTCTTATCCGTATAAAAAAAGCAGGTTGGCTCAGTAATGACTTTGCCCATTCTTCCAAGGTTAATGCCATTGAAAATGTAAAGGGGAATGGAAAAACTCTCTGCCATGAAAAAGCAGGACATACCAACGCAAGCCGTTGTTCAAAAGATGTAGCCCCTTTCGCAACCCACTCCGGACGAACTAATTTAATGAGTGGGTCTGTATCGCCATGTTCCAAATAGACAGCAATTAGTAGTCGCTCCTCGAGGGGTACTTCAGCGCATGCAAACCCAATTCTAAATAAAGCATAACAATAATGACGAATGATTTTTCGGTCAGTAGATCCTACTTTTTTATCGAGTGCAATTGCCTTTTTATAATAAATGGAAAAGGGCTCTTTCCCATCATATTGCTCTAAAAGGGAAACAGCCCTTTTCAAATATGCATGATATCGACTCAAATCTCTAGAAGTGTTTTGACCGGGTCTTTGCCGATCAATAATTGTGCAGGATTCTCTAATAGCTCTTTTACGCGCACTAAAAATCCAACTGACTCTCTTCCGTCAATGATTCGATGATCGTAACTAAGTGCCAGATACATCATAGGACGAACCACCACCTGCCCTTTTTCAACCATGGGTCTTTCCTGAATTTTATGCATTCCCAAAATTGCACTCTGAGGAGCATTGATAATTGGTGTACTCATCAGCGAACCAAATACACCACCATTAGTGATTGTGAATGTACCGCCCGTTAATTCTTCTGCAGTCAACTTACTATCCCTTGCTTTTACCGCTAACTCAGCCACTTTTTTCTCCACATCTGCCATACTCATGCTCTCCACATTTCTCATTACTGGAACCGTAAGACCACGCGGTGTACTAACTGCAATGCTAATATCAGCATAATCATGATATAATATCGTGTCGGCATCAATGGAAGCATTTACAGAAGGCCATTCGCGTAATGCCACAGAGCATGCTTTGGCAAAGAAGCTCATAAAACCAAGCCCTACCCCATGCACTTCCTTAAATTTATCTTTATGCGTAGCTCGGATAGCAAGAATAGCACTCATGTCAACCTCATTAAATGTAGTCAACATGGCTGTACCATTTTTTGCCTCGACTAATCGCTTTGCGATAGTCTTCCGAAGATTACTCATCTTCTCTTTACGCTCTTCCCGAGTAGACAAGCCCTGATTTTCAAATGGAATACGACCAGGTTGCTCCAGTGCTTTGAGCACATCATCTTTGACTATTTTTCCTTGAGGACCAGTAGCTTTTACTTGTGCGAGATCAATTTTTTTCTCGGCTAGCATAGCTGATGCAAGCGGTGTTGCTTTTACATCAACCGGAGCCGTTTGAGGCACAGCTGGTTTAGTATCAGGAACTGCTGTTTGAACAGTGGTTACAACTGGAGGTTTTGGTGCAGTTATTTCAACTTTGGGAGAAATCGCCTTAGCGGTATCGTCAATGGTGGCTAACAATTCTCCGATTTTTAATTGATCACCTTCGGCAGCAATAGTAGTCAGCACCCCAGCCTTCTCTGCATTGACCTCAAAAGTTGCTTTTTCACTTTCAAGCTCAGCAATCACCTCGTCTCTTTCAACATACTCCCCTGTTTTTTTATTCCAGCGAAGTAATTGTACTTCTGAAATGGACTCGCCAACGGTGGGTACTTTAATCTCTATCATAGATAGTTTACTTAATTAAACATTAAATGCGGTGTCTATTATCTCTGCTTGTTCTTTGATATGAATTTTGTTATAGCCCGTTGCCGTTGAAGCGGAGGGCTGCCTGCTAATTACACCAAAGTTCACGCCACGCCATTGCATTTTAAGATAAGATGCAGCACCCATGTTTTGGGGTTCCTCTTGAACCCAAAACCAAGTAGCGCCAGGATATCGTTGCTGCAACGCCTCCAGTTGATTCAATGGTAACGGATACAATTGCTCCAAACGAATGATAGCAATATCTTTTCTTGCTTCTTTCTCACGCTTCTCATTCAATTCAAAATAAATCTTACCTGCACACAGCAATACTTTTTTTACATCCGTTGACTGTACAGTTTCGTCATCAATTACTTCTTGAAACTTTGCATGTGTAAAGTGCTGCAAAGAAGAATACGATCCTGGATGACGAAGATTTGCCTTCGGAGAAAAATTTATCAATGGCTTTCTAAATGGCCAAGTCAACTGACGACGCAGTAAGTGAAACAAGTTTGCTGCCGTAGTAACATTGGTTACAATAATATTTAATTCAGCCGCCAATTGTAAAAATCGTTCCAAACGAGCACTACTGTGTTCCGGTCCCTGCCCTTCGTACCCATGGGGGAGTAATAAAGTGACTCCATTCATCCGATTCCACTTTTGCTCACCAGCCGCGATAAATTGATCGATAAGCGTTTGCGCTCCATTGGCAAAATCACCAAATTGTGCTTCCCATACCACCAGTGCCTGTGGATTAGCTAACGCATACCCATATTCAAATCCTAGCACACCGTATTCACTCAATAATGAGTTATAAATTCTAAACTGGCCTGTAGCGCCCGGAACGTTAGAGAGTCGATTATAGGGCTTGTCGTTGGTCTCATCGCGTAACACTGCATGACGATGCGAAAATGTACCACGCCGAACATCTTGTCCACTTAATCGAACATCTTTTCCTTCACGGAGCAAGCTTGCATAGGCTAGTAATTCTGCCGTAGCCCAATCTATTTTTGATTCTTGTTCGAGCAGCTTTGTTTTTTCCTGTAAAATCTTCTCCACCTTTCTTAATGGCTTAAAATCTGATGGCCAAATCAGTAAGGCATTGAGTAATTCCTTGATTGTTGAAGCGGGAACAGCGGTATCGGGTGAACTTAAAAAGTCTGCGGATGTTGCTCTTCTTAATTTTTTCCACTCCAACTCTGGGGGTTGATATTGGTAGGGTAATGGATTTTGTTTTACCTCATCCAATCGCTCTTGCAAATCCTGCCAGAACTTTTTTTCCATCTCTCGGGCCAAGGACTGCAATTCTGTATCACCCTGTTGTAAAAGCTTGTTGATATAAATCTCTCTTGGATTTGCATGCTTTTCAATCAGCTGATATAAATGAGGCTGCGTGAATTTTGGATCATCTCCTTCGTTATGCCCATGTCTTCGATAGCATACCATATCGATGAATACATCCTGATGAAATTGCTGACGATAAGCAGTAGCAATTTCTACACAACGAACTACAGCTTCCGGATCATCTCCATTCACGTGAAAAACGGGTGCTTGAATGGCAGCGGCTAAGGAAGTACAGTAATCAGAACTACGCGCATCTTCAAAATCAGTTGTAAACCCAATCTGATTGTTTATGATGAAATGTAGTGTGCCCCCTGTATGATACCCTTCAAGATGACTCATTTGCAAAACCTCATACACAATGCCTTGCCCAGCTATCGAAGCATCCCCATGAATTAGTATAGGAAGAATCTGATTGAAGTTTGATCCATGCATCACATCCGCCTTGGCTCTGGAAAAACCTAATACAACAGGATTGACAGCTTCCAAATGAGAAGGATTGGGCATTAGTTTTAAACTAATGGTTTTATCCGCTGTTGTTTTCACCTCACTACCATATCCCATGTGATATTTCACATCTCCACTTCCCATTGTTTGATCAACCTTTGCAGTCCCTTCAAACTCACTAAAAATATATTCATAGGTTTTACCCATGACATTGGCTAGTACATTTAATCTTCCCCGATGCGCCATACCAATCACTACCTCTTTGACATCATGAGAAGCAGCAGCATTGATGATTGCATCTAAAGCTGCAATAGTAGTTTCGCCACCCTCTAGTGAAAAACGCTTTTGTCCAACATATTTGGTGTGTAAGAAGCGCTCAAACATAACGCCCTGATTAAGTTTTTCTAACACACGGCGTTTTTGTTCAATTGGAAGCGGCTTATAGAGTCGATGTTCAATAGCCTCCGTAATCCAATCAGTTTTAACGGGATCACTAATATATTTGAATTCTACTCCTACACTGGATGCATAACTACTATTTAACTTTTCAAGAATCACTCGTAGTGAGGAATTGGGTAAGCCCACTAACTGACCCACTTGAAAAGTTTTTTCTAAATCCTGCTCAGACAATCCAAAATCTTCTAGTTTAATATGTGCCCCGCGATCTTTACGTGTACGAATTGGATTAGTAGTAGCAATTAAATGTCCTTTATTTCTATAACCCAGAATCAATCGATAAACCTTAATTTCTGCTTGCCAATCGGATGAAACTGCTTCACCCTTTGCTGTATTAACGGGTGATGAAATCCCGCTGGAAAGTTTTCCAGCATGAACTGCAAAATCAAATCCCTCAAAAAATTTTCTTAGGTCAGCATCCACGGATTGTGGATCTTTTACAAAGTCCTGATACAGGCTTTCAATGTAAGCAGGATGCGATTGGGTTACGTAGGAAAAATCCTTCATGAATGTCAAGGTGTTAGATATCCCCGGTTTGGGACACAAATATCGTTCAAAATCTACGAACTGGGAAGTCCCCTAAAGGATTCGAGTACAGGGAGATGGGATAAATTTGGCCAAAAAGGAGGTATTCCTTATCTTTGCCCCCCTTAAAACAAAGCTAGATGGCTAACCATAGTGCTACCAAAAAAGACGCCCGCCAAGCTGCAAAGCGTCGCGAACGTAACAAATATTACGGAAAAACAACCCGTAATGCAATCCGCGATCTTAAGGCGGCTGGAACCAGCGAAATGAAGGAACAACTTCCCTCAGTAGCTGCCATGATTGATAAATTAGCCAAGCGTGGTATCATTCACAAGAATAAAGCGGCTAATCTGAAGAGCAAATTGGCAAAAAAAGTAAATGCTGCTAAGTAATTAGCAAAACTATATTTTTGAAAAGGCACCCACAGGGTGCCTTTTTTTATTTCCCTTACTTTTATAAAAAGGTCCCTTATGCGCAACGTTATTACTTTGGTGGTAAGCCTATTTTTTGCAATAGGAGTTCTTTATGGACAAAGCACCCTACAAACCCGATTTGAAAAATCACAGGGAAAAGAAACACCCACCTATGAGGAAATTATTGAGTGGTGGAAAAAAGCCGATCAAATCTCCCCACTTTTAACGCTAACAACAAAAGGACCTACGGATGCTGGATTCCCGCTCCATTTAGCAATCTTAAGTAGCAAAGGATATAACTCAATTCACATTGCAAGAGAAGCGGGTGCCACTATTATTTTGGTGAATAATGGTATTCACCCTGGTGAGCCTGATGGAATTGATGCCAGTATGTTACTTGCAAAAAAAGTGATTGAAAAAAAATTGATACTCCCCCCCCAACTTGTACTAGCCATTATCCCGGTATACAATATTGGAGGCTGTTTGAATAGAAGCACCAACTTTAGAGTGGACCAGGAAGGTCCAGTTGCATTTGGGTCGAGAGGCAATTCACAATACCTAGATTTAAATAGGGATTTTATAAAATGCGATTCCAAAGAGGCGCTGTCATTCAGTGCCATTTTTCAGGAATGCGATCCAGATGTTTTTATTGACAACCACGTAAGCAACGGAGCCGACTATCAACATATAATGACCTTACTAACCAGTCAACCCAGTAAATTGGGAGGAGTAATGGAACAATTTCTAAGGGCTCAATTTGAACCCGCCTTGTATGCAGGAATGAAAGAGAAGGGCTATGACATGGTCCCCTATGTAAACGCATATGGTGATAAACCGGAAAATGGTTGGAGTACCTACTGGGACAGCCCCCGTTATACCAGCGGGTACGCTACCCTGTGGCACAGCTTTGCATTTGTTCCAGAAACACATATGCTCAAGCCCTATGACCAACGGGTGATGGCCACCCTCGCCTTGATGGAAACCTTTGTGGCATTCACTGGGAAAAATGGCGATAAAATAAAATCCTTGCGAAAGGATACTAAGCGCGTAGCGGCCAACGCTGAAAAATTTCCGATCAAATGGAAATTAGACCGAACCGGTTATACCGAGTATGTATTTAAAGGGTTTGAGTCCGGAAATAAACCGAGCGAAGTTTCTGGGCTGAATAGATTGTATTATGACCGTTCAAAACCATTTACTAAAACCGTAAAAGTGGTTGACAAATTTGTTCCGGATTTGAACATCGTAAAACCAAAAGCATACATCATACCACAAGGATGGTGGAAGGTCATTGACCGCCTTTTGGTAAATAAGGTACAAATGAGTGTACTAAAAAAAGATACTACGCTTGAGGTTGAATGGTACAGAATAGAGGACTACAAAACAACTCCCCGACAGTATGAGATGCATCATTTGAATAGTGATGTAGTAGTTAGCAAACAAAAAGGAGTAAAAACTTTCCGAAAAGGAGACATCCTCATCAACCTTAATCAACCAGCTAACCGATTCTTAATTGAAACACTGGAGCCCCAGGCAGAGGACTCCTACTTTGCTTGGAACTTTTTTGATGCCATCCTGGGGCAAAAAGAGGGCTATTCTGCCTATGTATTTGAAGATAAAGCTGCCCAATACCTAAAGGAGAATCCCGCACTTAAAGCGGAACTAGAACAACGAAGGAACAAGGACACAAGCTTTGCAAAAAGCGCCCGAGCACAATTGGATTTTGTCTATAAAAATTCCCCTTGGGCCGAACCAGACTATAATCGCTATCCGGTATTTAGAGTTCTATGATAGTAGGACTTGGTTTGGAATGTCAGTTCGTGGGATAAAAACAGCACGGTAAAAAGATTTTCATTTGCATCCTTCAAGATGCCGTGCTGTTTAAACATCCCACTCACAGACATTCCAAACCTAATCTCACTTTGATGTAACCCCAATCGCACTACATATCCATTAGAATTATTGAGTAGAGGCTATTGATGGAAACAAAAAAGCCCAACCGGAAACCGATTGGGCTAATAAATATGGCAGCTACCTACTCTCCCGCATTGTTGTGCAGTACCATCGGCCATGAGGGACTTAACTTCTCTGTTCGGAATGGG
>CAIRNW010000204.1 GCA_903879995.1 uncultured Bacteroidota bacterium | reverse complement strand
TCTCATTGGCATAGGTTGAAAAAACACCTCCTTTAATTTTTTTGATGGCCACCCGTAATTCATGATCAAGTGGAGAAGAGCAAATAGAATAATTACGACGAACTTCTTGTCCGTTGATGGGAGCCTTTAACACCAGGTTTTGACCTTGTGTAAATTGAAAGCTATCCTGCAGTGTTTCGGGGATTTCAAACAGTAAGGAGACGCACTCAGCGGTTTCTCTTTTTACCTCCTTGATGGTTAATCGATGAAAATGCAACGACATGCTTAATCGTTTTTGCGCAACCCGTCAATTAAAATCGTCAGCATATTATCCTCTAATTCACGCGCATTAATTTTTTTTCTGCTCCGATGCCAACTTTCAATTCCTCCAATGGCGTGTAATAATATCAACACGGCTGTAGGCGCATCAATGCGACGAATTTCTTTTTTATCGATACCCTCTTCGATCAGGGCTGCAAAACGTTTCCGGTAGGTACGACGCTGTGTTTGAAAATTAGACAGGTAGGGTTCCGCTAAGTGACGCCATTCTCGATCTGTAACAAATACCTGTTCGTAATTATCAATCATTTGTCGGATGTGGAAACGGAGCACCTGTTCGATCTTGGCAATGGTGTTTTCAGAGCTGGCTTCTACCTGATCCATATGTTCATTGAACAAGTTGGCCATCTCAAAACAGATGGCTTCCAGAATTTCTTGTTTAGAACGAATGTGGTTGTATAAACTGGCCGCTTCAATACCCACCGCTTCGGCTAAATCACGCATGGAAGTGGCAGAAAAACCACGCTGGCGAAACATAGCAGCGGCTTTGAGCAGTATTAAACCCTTCTTGGATGCTTTCTTTCTAGGTGTTTTTGCCATTGGTAAACTAAGAGTGGAAAGGTAGTGAATTACTGGCTTTTTTTGATACGATGAATTAACCTAGGTTTGCGCCATGTCATTAATTACCGTAGGAACCATGGCCTTTGATGCCATTGAAACACCATTTGGAAAAACAGACCGAATTGTAGGGGGCTCTGCCACCTATGTAGCGTATTCGGCCAGTAATTTTATAAAGCCCGTCCAGCAGATTTCCATTATTGGAAATGATTTTCCAGCCGAAGAGCTTGCTGACATGCGCGCCCGTGGCGTCCAATTAGATGGCGTTGAAGTAGTCCCTGATAAACCTTCCTTTTTTTGGAAGGGGCGTTATCACGAGGATATGAATAGTCGTGACACTTTGGTTACTGACCTGAATGTACTGGCTGATTTTGACCCCAAGGTCCCGGAATCTTACCAGGGGGCTGAGTTTTTAATGTTGGGTAATCTATTGCCCAAGTTGCAATTGAATGTAATCCAAGAATTGCGTACCCGTCCTCGTTTCATTGCAATGGACACGATGAACTTTTGGATGGAAACGGCCATGGCAGATTTAAAAATTGTACTTCGCTATGTTGATATGCTAATGGTGAATGATAGCGAAGCGCGTCAGCTCTCCGGGCAGTTCTCCCTGGTAAAAGCTGCAAAAAGTATCATGGAAATGGGCCCCAAATATCTCATTATTAAAAAGGGCGAACATGGAGCACTTCTCTTTCACGGAGACCAGGTGTTTTATGCACCTGCACTGCCATTGGAAGATGTATTTGATCCCACTGGTGCTGGGGACACATTTGCGGGGGGCTTTATGGGCTACTTAGCAAAAACAGGTGATGTCTCTTTTGAGAATATGAAGCGCGGTATAATAGTTGGATCGGCTTTGGCTAGCTTCTGTGTAGAAAAGTTTGGACCCACTCGTTTGAAAGAAGTGAATCAGGATGATATCAATGGACGCGTTCGTTTGTTCCAGGACCTGGTCAATTTTGATATCGAACTCTCTTAAGTAAATCTCGTAATCCTTACGAGTTAAAAGCTCAGCTTATTTTCGGGCAAAAGAGTATCCGAATTTGAAGCCAATCCATACTGGCCAAAATCCGTTTTCATTGAACTGAGGGGTTACAGCTACACCCCACATGATGCCACCACTGGCAGGTTGTCTGCGATAACCCAAGGTCATGTGTCCATAAACCGAATTCTTTGCATCGATTGTTAATCCTGCAACATCTACTGGATAAGGTTCATAGCCGCCACCTGGCCATCCCCAATCATAAGTGTCTTCGTAATGAAGGAAAGTGGCACCAAAACCCATTTCAAAAAAGTGTTTATTGTCCTTGGTCAATAACCAGTTTATACCCAAGGGTAAGGTGAAAACTTTTTCATAAGAGCTGGTAAAGCCACCCAGACCCGCTTTGAACCCCACTCCATCTGCAGCTTTTTTGAAACGAGTTTCATACATGGCATTAAAGGCTACACCATTACCACCTAGTTCTACATATATGTTTTGACGGGGAGCTACTTCTTGAAATTTACTTGGG
>CAIRNW010000203.1 GCA_903879995.1 uncultured Bacteroidota bacterium | reverse complement strand
TATTGGAGGGAGGAACGCTGGTCTATTACATCTATCAATAACATTAAAATGTCATTGAAGCTAAAGCTTAGCCTAATCGCTATTTTCATCTCGACATTTTGTCAAGCCCAATTTGAGGCCAAACTAATTCCTAAGAAAGGATTATTTGTAAATCAAGGAGCCCTCCAATGGGCGATGGGATCTGAAATAAATTTTTTAAATGCCGATCGCAAACACCACGAGTACTATTTTACCTGGTGGGAACAAGATGCTGATACAACTAACCCACAACAAGACATTTTATTCATTGGCAGTGCTAACACAGCAGTACAAGGTACATTTTCATTATATCGAAGTAATCGAAAAATTAGAACGTCACTACAATGTGTATGGAATAAAAAAAGTCCTGGCGTATGTGATTTACTATATACTCGTCTTTGGTATCCATTTTTCAAAAATGCCAACTGGACAGACAAAGAGGGCAAGCCACTTCAGCATCTTGAAAAAGAATTTACAGATACTGCTTTAATTGCAAATACCCCATTTGGCACATATCGCTTTAGCTCTTCCCATCCGTTTAGCATACAGCTGGATACGCTCCTACACCCATCGGCATTCGGATTCAATACACGCTCTCAATTCATACGCTTTCTGGGCAAATCAGTAACCTTAACAGAAAAAGATACACTGAGCAGAACATTTAGTATTGAACAAATCGAAGCACCGCTTATCACTGGAAACAAAACTTCTCGCGTCAATGAACCAGTAATCAATTTTGCCAGCAATACGTGGACGCCCCCTAGTGGCAAACAACTTCTACTTCCCACTCCAAGAGAGTGGACTACTTTACCTGGATTTACCAGTATTTCAACAAAAGCCAATAAGGTTAACGACAGCGCACTTCTACTATTTAATGAGGTTGCAAAACGCTACTGGAAGGTAGATGGATATTTATACCCTAAATGGAGTCTAAAAAAGGATACGCAGCTTTCGGAAGAGGCCTATGCAATTTTCATCCAAGATAGTATCCTAATCAACTACTCCTCTTCAGTAGGATTACAATATGCAATTGAAACACTTGGCCAACTATTGGAGCAAAAAGAACAACAGCTTGTACTGAGAAATGGGCTTATTAAAGATGCACCGCAAAATAGTTGGCGTGGCATTCATATGTTCACTGGTCCACAGAGTCTCACCTTACATCTAAAAATGTATCAGTCGGTATTACAACCACTAAAAATAAATAAAGTGGTACTCCAATGTGAGCAAGCTACTTGGAATTCATTTCCGGCTATTCATAATCCAATCAGTATACATAGAGAGGATTTAAAAAAAGAATTTGAGTACTTGAAAACCAATCATATTGAACCCATTCCATTAATACAAAGCCTGGGGCATATGGAGTGGTTTTTTAAACCAACTCAACATCGCCATTTAGCCACAAATCCCTCCTATCCTTACACGCTGAATGTAAATAAACCTGAGGGAAAAAGGGTTATGCTTTCACTTTGGAAGGAAGCAATCGAGTTGCTAGAACCCAAAACAATCCATGTAGGCTTTGACGAAATCGGTATGATTGGATTCCACTGGCCAAAAGAAAAAGAAGT
>CAIRNW010000202.1 GCA_903879995.1 uncultured Bacteroidota bacterium | reverse complement strand
ATTGATTAAACATTGGAATTTACACAAACAAAGATCAGCGACTCGTTAAACTAACTGGCCAAATAAATTCCATAAACCAGCCCTTGAATCCATCAAACTGATCGCGATCCAAGAGTTTTGATACACGAAATCCAAAATTTACAGGATGCTGATTCCACCACTTGGTATCAAAATAAATTTCAGCACCTGCGCTTCGCTGAGGAACGCTTACTTGCTTGTTGGTAGAATATACCCGAGTATAATCATAAAATAAAGCAGCACGAATTCTAGACAGATAGGCCAGGTTTGCAAACCCCCAATCAGGATGCCAAATAGGAAAATGGTAGTCTAGGCTGGTTCGCCACATTCTGGAGAAATAACGACCCACGAATCCTCGGCTATAAGGAAATCGATTTCCAAATGCCAACCTAGCCAGTGTATCACGTTCCTGCCAATAGAATCCTGTAACCAAATGATGATGCTGTAATATACCCGGTAAATAAATTTTGAATTGTCCATTAAATTGAACACCAGGAATAGCAGCAATGCTGTGTCTGAAAGCAGTAGTATACGTTAAGCCGAGCCTTGGAAAAATATGTTGCATGGCCGTATTGGCTTGGAAAGAGCCACTGAGTCCATGCACAAAATGTTGAATTGAACGAATTCCAAATGTATCCCGGTCAAACCCCTTAAAAAAATCAGAACGTAAAACATAGTGACTGGACAGATATAACTGTCTAAAATAGCGTCCTCTCGTATCCGTAAGCGGCAACACCCATCCAAGTCTTGCATCTAATTGATCCCAGGTTCTGGTTATACCACGACTAGTAAATTGCCTGCTAAAAGTATAATCAAGACCTCCATTTACCTGCAAAAACCAATTTCCATAACTGGCTGAAGTTCCCAAACCATGCGTACGTTCAGACTCATTATATTGATAACGAACTTCAGTTTGCAGGGTATTTAATGCATTTTCGCCAAAAAGGGTCATAGAGAAAAGTGGATCTTCATATACGGGACGCCAACTATGAAAATTGAAAAGCTGTGTAGATTTTTTAAAAGGTTGAACCGGGTATAGTCTCGAATGAGTAGAAAAGTTTGCCCACTTATCTGTAGGTTGCTGGAAAGCCACTTTCTTTACATCCAAAGGCTTTACCAATGATAAATCAAACTCTTTCGGCTTTAATGAATCGATCAACATCGATCGTAATTGATAACCCTCCGCCTGTTGCTCAGACCAATACACCCGATTAGCAGCCACATGAACTTGGTATTTTCCAAGCCCATTATCAATGAGGCTATATAGTTTCTTAGCTGAAATATCAAACTGATATAAATTGTCATTAGCAGAAAACCCTCCGGAAAAATAAATAGCACCCTGGTGGTACTGCAGAAATCCAATGCTAAATGGTAAAAAAGGAGTGAGCACTTCCTCCCTATCTTTTGTAACCAATAACAAAGCCATGGTGCCATCCGATTGACGTGCCGCCGTTATTACGCTATCCTCCCCTATGAATTTTGGATCAGTAAGAAAATATCCTTGCGGTGACTGGTAAGAACGAATGAGCTTTCCGCTTGGCGTTTCCAACCAATGCAATGAAGTGGTGCCCTCCTCTTTTACTTGTACCGCTACCACTACGCCGGCAGCAGAAATATCAGGCGTGAAATAACGTGTCTTGTTCGTTAAATCAATTTGAGTACAATTTTGTACATCCATCAATCGTAATGCGCTATAGGTAATCCAGCCTCTGCGAGGATCTCGTTCAAAAGCCGCATAGACAATTTTACCATTTCGGTAACTGAATTGCGGATCCAGCGCAATATCCTGTGTACGTAAACGATGCTCTTTCTCCCCATCAAACAAATAAAATCCTGGTCGGTGACGATTTGTTGAACGAATATAAACTAGCGAATCCTGGCCAACTTGATAGGGAAATTGACGATGATCCACATAACGCTTATTAATCTTGAATAGCGATTCACCTGCAGCCACTGTTTTTGCAATACTGGATGACCGATAATATTGAAAGGCCTGCTTGATAAATGTCCGGTAATTTAACCCAGCATGTTTTTTTATTGAGGCTTGGAAGGGGAAAAGTAAAGAGCGATAAGAAACAGCATCTCGTATTACCTTTTCCCAAAACTGATTGCCAAATTGCTGATAACCGTAATTCACTATCAAATAACCTAATTCATAGTGATTGGGTACCCAATCTTTATAAGAACCGTTACGAAGTTTTAGCCAAGAGTAATTCTTACCTGCGGACCAAAGTACCGGGAAACTATTCATAAACCGGGGCAATTTTCCTCTACCCTGTTTGCTTAATGCCGATTCTTGCCAAACTGCATCTCCCTCAAAAAACCAGTTTGGCACCGCTGCATTGATGGCTAAATCAAATGCTTGCTCACCAAAAAGCTGCAGCGCAAATTTGCTAAGCCCCTGCTTCATATTCTCAAATTGCTCCACATGTCTGTACTCATGTAAGGCTAATTGATCAGACCAACCAATGGCCCCATTAGAAAAATTATCTAAATCAGGCTGGAGAAACCACTCACTTCGTGTGGGTCCAACCTGCACATATCCATTGGGAATCACTGTTCGATGTTGAAGAATAATTGGTATAGACCGAACACGTGAACCCAATGTTACAGGACGTTCACGCGCTAATAAATGAACCAGTTTTGAGGCACGCTGAGCTTGACTGTCTAAGCCCGGCGCAAAAATGAGTTGTACTGTATCCGTTTTGATTTGTAGCCAACGCTGACGGCTGCGGTGACCCCCGAATTGTTGAGAAAAAACAATCAGCGATAAAATCTGAAAGAAAAAAAATAGGAGAACTTTCTTCATAATCTCAACGAGGTAGATTCTTCAACATGTCTTCTGTCATGGATGCCAAATTGAACTCCTCCTTCCATCCCCAGTCCGCTCGGGCCGGCGAATCATCGATACTTTGCGGCCAACTGTCTGCAATTTGCTGTCTGTAATCTGGAGCAATTTTCATTGTAAAATCCGGAATGTGCTGCTGTATGGATGCACAAACTTCACGAGGAGAAAAACTCATAGCAGATACGTTGTAAGAAGTGCGAAACTGAATGGAAGTAGCGGGTGCTTCCATCAATTCGAGTGTTGCCCGAATGGCATCAGGCATATACATCATGGGTAGATATGTATCTTCTTTTAAAAAACAGGTGTACTTTTTTTTGGCTAAGGCTTCCCGATAAATCTCTACTGCATAATCCGTAGTACCTCCTCCAGGTTCAGACTTATAGGAAATTAATCCTGGATACCGAATGCTACGCACATCTACTCCAAAGCGTTGCCAATAATAATTACACCAAAATTCACCAGCATATTTACTAATACCATATACTGTAGTAGGTTCAATCACCGTTTGCTGCGGACAGTTCACCCGTGGTGAACTAGGTCCAAAAACTGCGATAGAGGAGGGCCAAAATACTTTACTCAATTTCTCCTCCCGCGCAATATCCAACACATTCAATAATCCCTGCATGTTTAAATTCCAGGCTAAGGATGGATTCTTTTCTCCAGTAGCAGATAAAATAGCAGCTAGTAAATATACCTGTGTTATATTTTGACGTATAATTTGAACATGCAACATCTCTTTGTTCATCACGTCCATAGATACGTAGGGACCGGTGCCCTGTAATAGCGGATTTTGTTCACGCAAATCAGCAGCCACCACTTGATTTTCACCATATAATTTCCGAAGTGCCAAGGTCAGCTCCACTCCGATTTGTCCAGAGGCTCCAATAACTAGGATTTTCTCTTTTCGCATGGCAAGGTTTTGTAGACAAACTTAGCATTACTTTTGCAAGATGAAACCCTTTCTCAATACCCTTTTTCAAGAACAATCATACGATCAACATTCCTTTTTCTTGATGGCGGGACCCTGTGTAGTTGAATCTGAAAAAGGAGCAATGGATATAGCATTAACCATTAGCGCCTGGTGTCAAGCACTAGCAATTCCCTATGTTTTTAAAGCATCATACCGTAAGGCCAATCGTACCAGCGCCTCATCCTTTACCGGGATTGGAGATCGTAAAGCACTTGAGATCCTACAACAGATTCGTACTCAAATTAAGGTTCCGGTAGTTACAGATATTCATACCGCCGAGGAGGCCAAACTAGCTGCTCCCTACGTGGATATTCTTCAAATTCCAGCGTTTTTATGTCGTCAAACCGACCTACTGTTGGCGGCAGCCGAAACTGGTAAGATTATCAATATTAAAAAAGGACAATTCCTGAGCGGCCCGGCAATGCGGTTTGCAGTTGAAAAGATAACAAGCACTGGCAATGAAAAAGTATTATTGACCGAAAGGGGTACCACATTTGGCTACCAGGATCTTGTAGTGGACTTCAGGAATATCCCCTGGATGCAGGATATAGGAGTTCCGGTAGTGATGGATGTAACACATGCTTTACAGCAACCCAACCAATCTTCAGGAGTTACCGGCGGCAACCCACAACTGATTGGCACCTTAGCTAAGGCTGCCATAGCCACAGGAGCTGATGGTTTATTTATCGAAACGCATCCAAATCCCTCTCTTGCAAAAAGTGACGGTGCAAATATGCTCCCACTCGATCAACTGCAACCTTTATTAAAGGAGTTGATCAACATTAAAAAGGCAATTAGTATTAACGTAAATCCTCAATAGTAACACCTGGAAATTTAGCCTTATCAAAAACAAATAAGGCATCAGCCGCGGGCAAATTAGTTTTGAGGGTATTGACCGTATAGGAATATCGATTACCTGCATTCTCCATTACTTTGGTAGAATACATGGTTTTAGCATTCTTGTCTATTAATAAGTAAACGGTGTGAAAGTTTTTGCTTTTGTCAACTGGCGTTAATTGAATTTCCTGAACTAGCCGGGCACCCACTTTTTTCTCTCCATTCAACAGATAAAAGAAATCCTTATCATAAAAATTTGAAAACAATTTTTGCGGGGTAATCATCCCACTAGAAGCATCAAGCGTGTTGATGGTAACCTCGTTAGCGGCTTTATCATAATTCCACACAGTAGTGCCATTGCAAAAAATTTCTTGTCCGCCAAAGCTTAATTTGTAACGAGTACCTTTCATGGTGATGGTACCAGATTTGGTAGAAAGCACTTTTCCGGCTGCATTCTCTACCTTATAAGTAAAACTAGCCTGTACCGTGGCAAAGGATTTGAATCGGGTGCTAACTGCATCCAGTACCTTTTTAGCCTCGGGGTCATTTTTGGTAGACTTGGTTTGTGCATTTGCCAACCCTGCAAAAAGGGTGAGCATAAGTAAAAGAGCAAGAGGTGTTTTCATGGGGTTGATCCTGCCTTGGGCTCGGCGATGCAAAGATAGTCCAAATCAACCCATGTTTTCGAGATGACGAACCAGGTCGGCTTCAGTTTTGATGAGCACATCCCTGGGTTTGCTTCCCTGGCTTGGTCCCACGATACCTGCAATTTCCAGCTGGTCCATCAATCGTCCTGCCCTGTTGTATCCTAGCTTCATCCGTCGCTGTAGTAAGGATGTAGATCCAACTTGGTTCTGAACAATTAACCGGGCTGCATCCTCAAATAAAGAGTCCCTTTCGGACATATCCAACTCACCACGGGCTTCCGCGTCTTTCTCATCTATGTACTCAGGTAATAAAAATGCTTGTGGATATCCTTGTTGCTCACTGATAAAATCTACCACCTGCTCCACCTCAGGGGTATCGACAAAAGCACATTGCAAACGAGTTAACTCTCCATTATGGGAAATCAACATATCACCCTTTCCGATTAGTTGTTCAGCCCCTCCTGTGTCTAAAATGGTTCTTGAATCGATCTTGGAAGAAACTTTAAAGGCGATACGGGCAGGAAAATTAGCCTTGATGGTACCAGTTATAATATTCACAGAAGGCCGCTGTGTTGCAATAATCAAGTGAATTCCGATTGCCCGGGCCAGCTGAGCTAAACGAGCAATGGGCATTTCCACCTCTTTTCCAGCCGTCATTATTAAATCTGCAAATTCATCCACCACCAACACAATAAAGGGTAGATAAGAATGCCCTTTCTGAGGATTTAATTTTCTGTTAATAAATTTTTCGTTGTACTCTTTTATGTTTCGGGCACCCGCCTCTTTAAGCAAATCATAACGATTATCCATTTCAATACAAAGCGCATTGAGTGTATGGATTACTTTTTTTGTATCGGTAATGATTGCATCCTCCTCTCCAGGCAGTTTAGCCAAAAAATGGCGCTCAATATGCCTATAAATACTCAGCTCCACTTTTTTAGGATCGATCAAAACAAATTTCAGTTGAGAAGGATGTTTTTTATACAGTAATGAAACCAAGATAGCATTGAGTCCAACAGATTTACCTTGACCGGTTGCCCCCGCCATTAGCAAGTGAGGCATAGAAGCTAAGTCAACGATATAATTATCATTATCAATTTTCTTTCCAATAGCAATTGGTAAACTATAATTGTTGTGCTGAAATTTTTCAGAAGACAATAAAGTCTTCATGCTCACAATGGTCTTCTTGAGGTTTGGTACTTCGATACCAATCGTTCCTTTTCCAGGTATGGGCGCTATGATACGAATCCCCAATGCCGCCAAACTCAAGGCAATATCATCCTCTAAATTCTTGATACGAGAAATACGAACTCCAGGAGCAGGAACAATCTCATACAGCGTAACGGTAGGACCCACTGTAGCACTAATCTTCTGTATTTCTATCGCATAGTTCCGAAGCGTATTGATGATTTGGGTTTTATTACTTTCCAACTCACTGGGATCATGAACGATCTTTTCAGAACCGTGCTGTTCTAGCAGCTGGAGTGTGGGATACTTGTACTTACTTAAATCAAGCGTGGGTTCATAGGGCGGAAGGTTTTCCGGAATCGCTTCTGCCTCTTCAACAATAGGATTAGGAACCGTTTTAATTTCCAACTCAAGATCGCCCTCCTCCGCTGGCGGCAAAATCTCTATAGGCGGGGCTACCACTTCTTCCTCAGGCATTTCTAAATCGGAAGATTCCACTTCAGGTGTTGGTTCGGGAGAAAAAGTAACAGCAGTAGTTTCTAAATCAGCAACTGGAACTTCTTCTGTGGTTATAGGAAGTTCATGTTCAACTAAACTAAGCGGTACTGATTCAGTTTCCTCTGTGGGAGGATTCAGCATGGTCGATTCCTCTTTTAGCTGATTAGGACGAACACCTGCAGCATATAAATCATTCAGCGTTTGTCCGGCTGTGAGGGGAACAAACTGATTCTGTTCCTCGTTTTCAATAGATTCTTCCAATGCTGGCGCTGTATCATCTCCAGCTGCTTCCTCGGTCAGTTTACGGACTGGCCATTTAAAAGTAGGGTTGAATTGCCAAATGATATAGGCAAATGCGGTAAGGAATAAAATAGCCCCAGTTCCAACCACACCAAACAGTCCCTCCATCTCCACTTTAATTAATTCTCCTACCCCACCACCAAATGAAAAATCACTAGAACGAAAAATATAGGATAACGAAACTGATAAGACAGTAACTCCGATAGTGACATACTTCAAATTCCTCCAAATAGAAAATACGCGCTGTCGAAATAATAAATTAACTCCCACTACAAAAAAGAATGTACAAACCAGGAAGGAGGCAAGACCAAATGCTTTAAAAAAGAAAAAATGGGCAACCACAGCTCCCAAACGACCTAACCAATTAAGCGCTGGCTTATCGTCCTCCCATAAAGCAGAAAACCCTTGTTGTGCAATGGCCTGATCTTCTTGCCAAGTAAAAAGATAAGAGGCAAAGGAGATAAACAAAAACAAAGAGAGAATAATAAAACTAATTCCTACAATTTTCCATGTACGCTCATCCTTGAGTAAGGCTATCAAATCAAGTTGCGCTTCCGGTTCTTTTTTAAAGTCGCGAAGCGTTGGATCTTTGTCCGTTTCTTTTTCCTTTTTTGAAGTACTTGATCTGATGCGGTTGGCCATCTAAACAAAGATAATTAGTTTGACTCTTTGAATGAAGCAAAAGAAAGACCCAATAAAACCCAGCCAGTGATCAAAAAGAGTCCGCCAATTGGCGTTACAAAAACAATCCATTTTAATGTCTTTATCTCTTGAATTCGCAAATAAGTAAGCAAATACAGTGAACCGCTGAAACAAACTATTCCAGCTAAAAAAGATTGCTTTGCCCAAAAGTTAAATGTTGGTTTACCATAGGGAGCCAACAACCCCGTCAGCAGTAATGCCACTGCATGCCAAAAATGATATTGCACTGCAGTATGGTAAGTTTGAATCACAGTAGCTTCAAGCGTAAGCTGCTGCAACCCGTGGGCACCAAAAGCACCCGCCGCAACTGCGATGGCCGCAAAAACAGCCGCTAAGAAAAAATTTAATTTATCCATGTTGGATTAATTTAATAAGCGCAGCAGGATCCGGAGTTGATTCCGACAGCTGAAAGTGTGCTTGTT
>CAIRNW010000201.1 GCA_903879995.1 uncultured Bacteroidota bacterium | reverse complement strand
TTTAGCTTTAGCCAAAAAGTACAGTAAAGGCGATACGATTCTTGTGTTGGATGATGTGGTAATGTCCGTTGATGAAAATCATTTAGATAGGTTCATTGAATTATTGCACGAAGAATCAAAACATTTTTCCCAAATTATAATTACCACTCACTACAGACCTTGGAAAGACAGATACAGAGCACATAGAGCACCAGGTGGGAAAGTGCATTTTATTGAGTTGAGAAAGTGGTCAAAAGAATCAGGAATAAGAGTTCAGAATGGACGTGTTGAATTACAAGAACTTGAATTGGCTCTTAATGATCCAACATATTTTGACAGACAAATTATCTCCAGCAAAAGTGGGATTATACTTGAAAATATTTTAGACTTTCTTTCTGATGTTTATGAATATCACTTGCCAAAACGTAAATCATTAAAGTACACTTTAGGGGAGCTAATTGATACCTTACAACCAAAGTATTTAAAGAATATTCACACAATCCATACGGTAAAACAAAAAGATGAATCTGGACAAATCAATGAAGTTGAAATTACTTTTCAATTGCAAACAATAGTAGATGATCTTAAAAGATTATTGTTCATCAGAAATCAGGTTGGAGCACATTTTAATTTGGAGCAAGATGCAAGCGATGATGATGTTGAACTCTTTGGTCGTACAACCTTAAAATTAGGAAAGGCACTTGTCTGTAATGAAACAGGGCAATTGCCTGTAATAGAAATGGCTGACCATTGGAAATCAAAAAATGGAACAGTAAGATTATACCCAAGCAAAAAAATTTAAAAGATATGTCAGAAATACGCCAATTCAAATTTGAATTGGCGATGTAAAAGACAAACAAAGTCGTTTCACCTATTCCGAAGTGCTTTCATTTATCGAACTCTTTCCAAGCAAGAAAGCGGAGATAGAAATTGCTCAAGCAGGTTTAATCAAAACTAAAGCACCCGAACCACAACCCGGTACACCTCCAACTAAAAATTAGGAATGAGTAATTAGGAATGAAACAAGAGAGCATGATACCGATAGAATTACTAATGTTATTTGCCTCAATCATTTCAAAAATTGATGAAAAACTGTGTATCCGTATTCCTAATTCCTAATTGAAAATTCGTAATTGAAATAAATGGAAACAAAAGACTTACAATATCTTATCAATCAAGGGGAAGGCCTTCGCATGGAGTTTAAAGATGCTAAGAACAGTGTGCCTTCTTCTTTTTATGAAACGGTAGTAAGTTTTTCTAATACCGATGGCGGAACCATTCTTTTAGGTGTGGATGATGATGGCATAGTTAAAGGCATAAACCCTGATGCAGAAGTTGACTTGACCAAAAACATTATTACCGCATTAAACTCAAGAGATTGTATTGACCCACCTGTTTATGTGCAACCATTTTGTATCAACCTTCCGGATGGTAAAGTCATGGTAATTCAAATTGCTGCAAGCAGTCAGATTCATAATTATTCTGGAACAATTTACAGCCGTGATTTTGAAAGTGATTTAGACATTACAAAAAACCAACAACGTCTGAGTGATTTGTACTTGCGTAAACGAAACTTTTTCACAGAAGCTATTATCTATCCCCATTTAACAATGGCAGATTTTGATGATAGGCTTTTTGAAAAAGCCTTCACCCTCATTCGTAACAATAAGTCCGATCATCCTTGGCTTTTAGCTAACAAGGAGCAATTGCTCAGAGAAGCTACCTTGTGGCGAAAAGATTTTCAAACCGGACAGGAAGGACTGACTTTAGCCGCAGCTTTAATCTTTGGGAAAGATGAAACCATTCAAAGTCTTCTCCCTGCTTACAAAGTAGAAGGTATGCTTCGAAAAGAGAATCTCGACCGTTACGATGACCGCATCAATCCTCCATTACGCACCAATTTAATTGATACTTACCTTGAATTGAAAGCATTTGTCAACAAGCATCTGTCTGAAAAATTCTTTATGGAAGGTGATCAACGGGTGGATTTACGAGATAAAATTTTTAGAGAAGTTATTGGTAATGCCATTGTGCATAGGGAATATACCAGTGCCTTGTCAACAGAGCTTATTATCACAGCATCAGAAGTGGTGATTACTAACCCCAACAAGCCTTATTTTCACGGAGTAATAGACCCCTTAGGCTTTAATCCTTATCCCAAAAATCCAAACATTCGTAAGTTTTTTACAGCCTTTGGTTGGACAGACGAGATTGGTTCAGGTGTTAGAAACACCAATAAATATTTACCCCTCTATGTTGCGGGTGCTCATCCTGTGTTCTTAGAAAACGACACATTCAAAACAGTTGTCCCTTTGCGATTTGCAAGCTTGGGTTTTTATGCCGATAGCTTTATCTCCTGGTTAGAAATCAGTGAAAACTATGCTTCACATTTATCAGCAGGATTGCAACAAATTGAACTGCCTTCGGAGTGGTTTGAGCAGACATGGGAACAAGTGCTTTTGCATTTGGTACCCAGCTGGCATCAAAAAGGTACCCAGCTCAATGCTTTAAATTGGTATGAAAATCAAGTATTTACAGAAGTTGAAATAAAAAAGGTACCCATCTGGCACGAAAAAAGTACCCAGCTACTCAAAAAGAAAAATAGGTTCCTCATTGGTACTTTAAGCCTGTGTAGTTTACCCATTGCCCAGTCGGAGTTGATGGCTGCATTTGACTACAAAAATGCTAAGACATTCAGAGATAATTATCTCAAACCGTTGAGAGAATCCGGACTCATTGTTTTTACCAAACCTGAAAAACCAACCGATCCTGACAATAAATATGTAGTTACACAACAAGGAAAAGCTTTCTTGGGCGGCCTCTTTCAATCAATTAGCAATTAAGAATGGGTAATTAGGAATGAAACAGGAAAACGTAATTCAAACCAAGTCTTATGAATTTGCCATCAAGGTGATGAACTTATACCGCTATTTGGTTGATGAAAAACGAGAGTATGTTTTATCCAAACAATTACTCCGTTCCGGTACTTCGATTGGTGCAAATGTGGAAGAAGGAATTGGCGGTCAATCGTCAAAAGACTTTTTCGCCAAACTGAATATTGCATAAAAAGAAGCTCGTGAAAGCCATTATTGGCTTAGATTATTAAAAGATACAGGGTATTTGGACATTGATAAAGCAACTGAATACCTAAATGACTGTGATGAATTGCTCCGAATAATGGGTTCAATCATCAAAACAATGAAAACTAAACTTGGAATTGACATTCCTAATTCCTAATTAAAAATTCCTAATTGATAAAAAATGAAACTAAGCGAACACGTAGAACATATCCGCCAACTCATTGACCAGGCATTTCGCAATCGCTTGGGCAGACTTGGAATTAGTAATAGACAATTAGGAATTACGAATGGATCTTCCTTTACTGACGAGCAGACCCGAATAATAAACATTTATTCTGTTTTCAAAGAAGAAACAGGAACTGTAGCAGATGCTTATGAGAAGTTGGTGGAGGAACTCACCTTTACGTTGTTCAACCGCTTGGCAGCACTCAAAGTGATGGAAGCCCATACCTTACACCCTGAAATTGTAACCCGAAGAGAAAGCCACGGTGGTCGTTCCTTTGCTCATTTGGCTTGGTTAGAGCAAAAACCCGATAATAAAGAAGCTAACCGAATAGAGAAAATTGAAAGCACCACATTCAAGCAGTTGGGCTTTAAGGAAAGAGAACACCTGCAAGAAATGATTGCAAACAATCCATCTTGCTTAAATGAAGATTGCTCATCATTCAAAAAGAGTTTGATGGTTTTTATGACACATTTGAAAGATTGGACTTATTGGTTTTAGATAAGCAAGGAAACCTTGTAATCATTGAAAACAAGTTAGACTATACAGGACGTGACGTTACTTGGCATATTCACTCAATACCTCTCTAAAATAGGCAGTTCAGAAACAGCAGAAGAACTATTAGAAGAATTTTTAAAAACAGTTGATTATAAATAAAAACTTAACATAGGCAACTATAATTATCGTACTCCCTATATTTCGGACAGGATAATAAAAGAGTTTTGCTACAACCAGCCTACTGAATTCTACGGAGGATATTGCAAGCCATGGAGCGAAAACGACATAAGCAAGTAGCGGTGTAAATTGAATATACGATGTGGGGTGGTTGTCCTAGATGTAAACAGGCTGGAAGCC
>CAIRNW010000200.1 GCA_903879995.1 uncultured Bacteroidota bacterium | reverse complement strand
CGTTTTTTTGGATGTTGCTTCCTCAATGCGTTTTGTTTCCTCCTCTAGTTTTTGTTGATATTCTTCATTTTTTTTCTTCTTCCAATCTGCAGCCTCATTTCTAACCTCCTTTTCTATCTCCTCACGGATTACTGCCTCCGGGGCAAAGGGATGGCCACATTTAGGACAGGTAATTTCTATCGACATGGGTGGTGTTTAATCAAATTTACGAGGGAACTCGCTCTTTTTTTAAAGGCGATTCGCGTAGAAATAAAAAAGCCCTCCTGGTGGCAGGAGGGCTTCGTGCCCCGGATCGGAGTTGAACCGATACGGCCATTGCTGGCCACAGGATTTTAAGTCCTGCGTGTCTACCAATTTCACCACCAGGGCTTCGTGGTAAAAAAAATCCCCTCTTGTTTAAGAGAGGATGATTTGGAGCGGAAGACCGGGCTCGAACCGGCCACCCCGACCTTGGCAAGGTCGTGCTCTACCAAATGAGCTACTTCCGCAGATAAAGAACTGTTTGCCTTACGGCAATGGGAGGACAAAATTAGGGGTTTGTCCGATTCAAAAAAAGCCCCTTGTTATTTGTACTTGGGGGTATACAGGGTACTTTCCTGTACGGGAACATCAATCTTTTCGTATCGCTTTGTATAGAGCATAGAACAAGCCCCAAACATAAAGGCGATCAAGCATCCAACTTGTAAGTAAAACAGAAAACCTGATGAAGCAACCCAGTTATGTTTGAAATCCGATTGCTGAATTTTTTCAAGTTCTTGCTGATATTCCTGTTGTGCGTTCATTTCAAAAAATTGTGGTGCAAAAATAAGGCGAAAAAATATAAATCATGCTGGTCTGCCAGTGATTTCAAGGAATGTTTTTTTGCCCTTAATGAAGTAGTCGAAAACAATCGAACCCTTGTAGCGGCCAAGAAGCGTGTTCTTTTTGGGGTATACACTTTGAGTATCCTCAAACCCTTTGATTAGCTTACCTATTAAAGCAAAGTGAGATTTTGCAACTGCCCACCAATATCCTGGGTCACCACTAAAAAGTGATTTATATGCTGCTAGGGCATCAAGCGCAAAGCGAATTGGTAACACCCAGCACAATGTTCCGACGGGTAAATTCTTAGCAAGCATCCACAAGTTATTCCGGTAATTAAGAAAAGTCTTTTGAGAATTTCCCTTGGGTAACGTACTTCCTCCCACATGCCATACTACAGACTGGGGGCAGGAATAAATTTGGTATCCTTTTCGCTGTAATCGCCAGCAGAGGTCGATTTCCTCCTGGTGTGCAAAAAAACTAGCATCAAATCCATTCATTTCATGAAAAGCCTTGGCTCGTACACAAAATGCAGCTCCGCTTGCCCAGAAGATGGGGGCAGCTTTGTCATATTGGCCGTGATCTGTTTCGCAATGTTCCAGTACACGACCCCTTGCAAAAGGATAGCCTAGACTATCAATCCAACCTCCGCTGGCACCGGCGTACTCAAACTTATTTTCATGATGAAATGAAAGTAGTTTAGGTTGAGAAGCTGCAACATTGGTATGGGTTTCCATGAGTTCAATCAGGGGCTCCACCCAACCTGGACTCACTTCCACATCAGAGTTTAAAAGGATGTAATAGTCTGCCTCAACCTGTTGCAGCGCCGCATTATAGCCCCCCGCATATCCTAAGTTCTCAGAAAGGATAATTGTTTTGATTTGGGGGTACTGCTGTTGTAAGAAAGAAACGGAATGATCGGTGGAACCATTATCCACCACTACTAACTCCAAGTTTGGGTAGCTGGACCTTCCTAAGCTGGGTAGGAATTGTTCCAATAAGACTTTACCATTCCAATTCAGTATTACAACCGCTACGCGTGGGTGGGGCATGATTAAATTAATGCAGCAAAATTAGGGTAAGCTTGTTAATCCTCTTAAATTCGATGCATGCTTGGTGCTTTATTTCATTGGAAAAATATAGTTGCGTTTTTAGCTATCCTGATTGTTTCCGGGACAATCTTTTATTCCCAATTTTTAGCAAAAAAAATTGCAGTTCGTGAAAGGCAGGTAGTAGAACAATGGGCAGAGGCCTCTCAGTTTTTAATCCGTGCTCCCATTGATGCAGAGATTTTATTTGCCACGCGTATTCTTACTGAAAACAAAACAATCCCTATTATAGAAACTAACGAAAGGGATAGTATATTAAATTATATAAATCTGGACACAGCAAAAGTTTCCGCAAATACTACTTATTTAACAAGGCAATTGGAGCAATTTAAAAAGTCTCATCCTCCTGTAATCTGGACGGATCCTGTTGTGTCATCCAGGCAAAACCGTTATTACTATGGAGAGTCCTCATTGCTGAACCAGGTGCGTTATTTTCCTATTGCACAGCTTTGTATAGTAGCTTTATTTATTACGCTTATTCTAATTTCACTTCGGAGTAGTTATCTCTCTTCGCAGAATCAAGTTTGGGCTGGTATGGCAAAAGAAACTGCTCACCAATTAGGAACTCCCGTTTCTTCGCTGGAGGGTTGGCTCGAAATGTTACGCGATATTCCTGGAACTGAAAAGATTGTACCGGAGTTGGAGAAAGATATTCGTCGTTTACAATTAGTCTCTGATCGATTCGGGAAAATTGGAAGTAAGCCCCAGTTAGAGCGAACCGAATTGATTACCCAAGTGCAGGAGATGGTTGACTATATGAAAAAGCGTGCGGGTGCTGGCGTACATTTTTCAATGGAGGTTCAAGCAGTCCAGCCTTTGCAGCTTTTATTATCTCCTCCATTATTCAATTGGGTTATTGAGAATTTATTAAAGAATGCACTCGATGCGTTAAATGGGGGAGGTGCTGTTACTGTGTGTATAATTGAAGACGCAACTACGGTACAGATTGAAGTTGCCGATACTGGGAAAGTGTTGTCCCCAAATAGATGAATTTTCAGAATATTTTTCTCATGATCCCAAACAAATTTTGTTATCTAAAAAAGACAGACAAATTG
>CAIRNW010000199.1 GCA_903879995.1 uncultured Bacteroidota bacterium | reverse complement strand
TTACGGAATCAGTTATATGGAAGTTAGTGATGGCTCCATTACTATCCCGCATACGGAGAAGTGCGGATATATTGAAAAGTTAACACAACACGGAACTGTTTTGAGTGAAGTGGGCAGTAAAGATGCAGCACATATCATTCCACCTTATAAATGGATTGAACTCATGCGTGCAGAGCTAAACGCAGGATCGCGGTATGTCATTGCTGAGGCGCGTGAGGCTGGTAACGTGGGTATTTATCGAGGAAGTGGAGAAGTGCGTGAAGGCCTGGTCCAAGAGATTCTCACTCAAATTCCAGGTGATCAAATTATTTGGGAAGCGCCACAAAAAGCGCAGCAACTTTATTTTATTGAATTGTTGGGTTGTAATGCCAATCTGGGAAATATTGCCCCTACCGAGGTAATTCCGTTGGAGGCAATGCGAATTGGTCTGCGTGGAGACACTTTCCATTTTTATTTAGATAAAAAATAAATAAGGAATATGCGACAGTTTGGTCTGATTGGCCAGCCGTTGACTCATTCGTTTTCTGCTTCTTTTTTTGCAGCCAAGTTCGAGCGGGAGCAATTGAATGATTGCCAGTATCAACTTTTTCCACTTTCAAATATTGAGCTCCTTCCAGCGTTGCTCGAAAAAAATCCCAAGTTGGAGGGACTGAATGTTACTATCCCCTATAAAGAAGCAGTGCTGCCATATTTAGCTGCTTCATTTATACCGGAGGGCCTGGATGCTTGTAATTGTATTCGTATCAACAAGGGACAATTAGAGGGATTTAATACAGACTGTATTGGTTTTGAAAAGTCATTGCTTCCACTTTTGCAACCTCGAATACAAGCCGCTATGGTATTGGGAAATGGGGGAGCCGCCAAGGCAGTTTTTCATGTACTAAAAAAACTAGGGGTTCCTTATACGGTTATTGGACGAACAAAAAAGCAAGGAATTGACAAACTATTTGAGGAACTTTCTGCAGCAGACATACAGGCGCATCAGTTGATCATTAATACCACTCCGCTTGGCACATTTCCTGCAATAGAAGAAAGACCTCCTTTACCCTATGAAGCAGTAGGAGCTGGGCATACGCTATATGATTTGGTGTATAACCCGGCGGTCACCTCCTTTCTAAAAGCAGGAGAGGAACGAGGAGCTCGTATTAAAAATGGAGCCGAGCTTTTGCAAATTCAAGCCGAGGAAAGTTGGAAAATTTGGAATCAAACCGATAAGCGCTGAAGCACCTCTTTGGGAAGGAGTGCTACCTTTTTGTTTTGATAATCATAACAAAGCATCGTAGTTAAAACAAGCGCGGCTACACTGGTTTGTTCTCCGTTTATTTTTTCAATTTTATAAAGTAAATCGAATCCCTTACTGGTAAACTGTATCGCGTGTACGGATATGGATAATTGGTCTCCAAAAAATAATTCTTTTCTGATCTCTAGTGTTGCTTTGGTCAGCATTAAAGAAGTTTGCCCTAGATTCATTTCGGTATAGCCATAGTGTTGTAAAAACTGCATTCGGGCTTCGTGTGCAAAGACCAATAACCGATCGTTTCCAACATGACCCCCATAGTTAATGTCCGTGATACGAACCGGAAGTTGACAGCTAAATTGAAAGGAGGCCGGGAATAATTGTTTTAAAGAAGTCATGTTCTACTTTTTTGATGGAGATGGGCAACTAGTTTTTCTACGGCTTTTTTTCGGTGACTAAACTTATTTTTTTCGTCCAGTGTCATGGAGGCAAAACTTTTGGTGGAACCAAGTGGGATAAAGATGGGGTCGTACCCGAAGCCCTGTTCCCCATGACTTGTCCAGGCAATCATTCCTTCACAAACTCCTTCAAATTGGTACTCGTTTCCATTTTCAATCAATGAGATCACCGTTCTAAATCTGGCTTTTCTGTTTTGTTCAGTGGCTAATTCTTGCAATAGCTTTTTGATATTATCCTCTGTATTGCAGTGTTCTCCTGCGTAACGGGCACTCCTCACGCCAGGTGCTCCCTGCAATGCCTCCACTTCAAGCCCGGTATCCTCACCAAAGCAATCTGATTGAGTTAATTTGTATATCGTAGTAGATTTCTCTCTTGCATTTTCCTCAAGGGTTGCATGTGGCTCAGGGATATCTATCTCTAATCCAATTTCACGTAGTGTACTAATTTTAAAGGCCGTACCCAAAATGGCGTTGATCTCTGTTGCCTTATTTTGATTATTGGTGGCAAAAATCAATGCGTGTGTTCCATTACACATCAAAGTATTTTTTTAGTGATTGCCATAATTTTTCTCTGTCTGTTTTGGAAGATTCTACTGCCTGAAGCAGTGGAGCTTGTAAAAAGGTAGTGTGTTCTAATTTTTGTAATTGATAGTGGGGGAAGTCAATGGGAAGTTGGAGTTGTGTGGGAGTGACGCCAAAAAGTAAAACAAGGGTGGAAGGGAGCGCTTGTAAAAGCGTACGATAATTTTGATTGGGGGTGGTAGCAAGGTTGATCAATGCAATATCCTCTACCGTTCGCTGACAGGCGTTTAATATTTTAGTCAGGTAGGTCAATTGAGCATCTTGAAGAAATACTGCTTGGGGCTCATTGACCAATACGAGTATTTTGTTTTTATGTTTACCCAAGTACTTTACCGTAGACTGTAAATCCGCGCTGTCGGTATTTTCAACCTCTTTCTTTTTCTGTTCCTTGCTTGACACGAGTCCTTTTTTGTAGAGCGCCGCAATTAGTTCGGGTGTAAGCTGTAACTGGTTGATAGACATAGCTGGGTAAAAATATACTAATGAGTGTTAGTTTTTTTCATTTTCTTTGCCCCGTAAATTTATGTGAAATA
>CAIRNW010000198.1 GCA_903879995.1 uncultured Bacteroidota bacterium | reverse complement strand
TACAGCATATAAATTCCAATGGAGAAGTGTCTTTAATTTTTCTCTAGAGTGAAATAATATTTGAAGCAACAACCCATGATTTTTTAATCGACTGGTTATCTTCTGAAAAAAGTTTCGTCTTGGGATATTTTGATTGACCCGAAAAATGGAAACCTTGTGGTTCTCTTGGATACGCGATTCACCATATTCATACTCCTCTATGGGAATTATGATGATTCTACTGAATTGATCAATCAAGTAGTCGATTTCATAATGCACATAGGTTTCCGTTTTTCCAAAAGGATATTTTTTGGTAAACAGAAAACAGATGTTTTCCGAAGCGGGCTTCAGTTTTTGTTTAGGCGCTGTACTCATGAATGGAGGGGCAGGTACAGATCAAATTACGATCTCCAAATGCATTGTCCACTCTTCCAACAGCCGGCCAAAACTTATTGGCTTTTATCCCCTCTACAGGGTAAGCCGCTTGTGTTCTTGAATAGGCATGGTTCCATTCATCCGCGCACAATTCTTGGGCAGTGTGAGGGGCCATTTTCAAAACATTATCCGTTTTATCGGCCTGCCCATTTTCAATGGCGGCAATTTCATTACGAATAGCAATCATCGCTTCACAAAAACGATCCATTTCTTCCACAGGCTCACTTTCAGTAGGCTCGATCATCAAGGTCCCGGCTACTGGAAAAGACACTGTTGGGGCGTGGAATCCATAGTCCATCAATCTTTTGGCAATGTCCTCTACTTCTACCCCCGCGGCTTTGAAAGCACGGCAATCTAAAATCATTTCGTGCGCAACATTTCCGTTTGTTCCTTTATACAATACCGGATAATGTTTTTCTAAAAGCGCTTTCATGTAGTTGGCATTCAAAATAGCAAATTTGGTAGCATCAGTAACTCCCTCCGCTCCTAACATCTTGATATAGCCGTAAGAGATCAATAAGATGAGCGCACTTCCAAATGGCGCTGCACTCACTGATTCGATGGCTTGATCCCCCCCTGTCTTCACCAGTGGATTTCCGGGTAAAAATGGCACCAAGTGTTGCGCTACTCCGATAGGCCCCATTCCAGGACCACCACCACCATGAGGAATGGCAAAGGTTTTGTGCAAATTCAAATGACAAACGTCTGCTCCTATATTGCCAGGGTTGGTCAATCCTACTTGCGCATTCATATTGGCTCCGTCCATGTACACTTGTCCTCCATGTGCATGCACAATTCCAGTAATCTCTTTGATACTCTCTTCAAATACGCCATGGGTGGATGGATAGGTAACCATTAATGCTGCTAATTGACTACTATGCTCTTCTGCTTTGGCTTTTAAATCGGTTACATCGACATTTCCATTATCATCGCACTTCACTACTACCACCTTCAAACCCGCCATTACGGCAGAGGCAGGGTTAGTACCATGTGCGGAAGACGGAATCAAACAAATGTTACGCTGATGATCTCCGCGCGACGCGTGATATGCCATGATCACTAATAACCCTGATAATTCCCCTTGAGCGCCACTGTTGGGTTGTAAAGAAACCCCAGCAAAACCGGTGCACTCTGCTAAATCATCGTGCAGGGTTTGGATCATTTGACGGTATCCTTGGGTTTGGTTGACCGGAGCGTAAGGATGCATGTTAGCAAAAGCCGGAAAAGTCAC
>CAIRNW010000197.1 GCA_903879995.1 uncultured Bacteroidota bacterium | reverse complement strand
CGAGCGACACCATTTACATTCCAAGAGAAGAATTCAAAAAAGCTGCTGCTGATTTTTTAGCAATCTTAGATCTGTCTATTCCTTCTAATGCCCGTCGGTTTAAGGAAGAAAATCGATACGATCCTTTGCTGGAACGTGTTATTCTCACCTATACCCCAATTAAGCCCAACCAAGAGGACTGGCAAAAACAAGAAGTAATGGTAAAGCCAGATCCTGCTACGGGCGATAAAGTGACAACCATTATTGCCAGCAAAGTACAGAATAACAGAAATGGATTAGTACAAGTTGAAATGCTCTGGCTATTTGATCGCAGTTTTCAAGTCACACAAACCACACAAGCCCCCGGAAAGGAACCGGTGATTACAACGTATAAAGTAATCTGGAACGATCATTCCTCATGACACCGGCACAGTTCAGTCATATAGCTCCGTCGCTACCCGATCAACCCGGTATCTATAAATATTTCGATACAAAGGGGCAATTGATCTATGTCGGAAAAGCTAAGCATATACGCAAGCGGGTGAGCTCTTACTTTACTAAACAGGTAGTCAATCAAAAAACACAGGAGTTAGTTAAACGCATTGAAAAAATAGAATTTACCATTGTTGATTCTGAGGCAGATGCTTTTTTATTGGAGAACTCGCTGATCAAAGAGTTCAGACCTCGTTTTAATATTCTACTGAAAGACGATAAGACCTATCCCTTTATAGTGATCCGCAAAGAGGATTTTCCCCGTGTGTTTTTAACTCGTCAAAAAACAAAGGATGGCTCCACCTATCTCGGACCATTCACATCGGTTTATCATGTGCGGGAGCTGCTGAATTTTATTCGTCAGAGCATTCAGCTTCGTACATGTACACTTGATCTATCTCCAAAAAAGATTGCGCAAAAAAAATATAAAGTCTGCCTCGAATATCATTTGGGTAATTGCAAAGGGCCCTGCGAAGGATTACAATCCTTTGCCGATTATCAGGAGGGATTAAATCAGGTGCGCGACTTATTACAAGGAAACCTCGGCTCGGTGATAAAAGTGATGGAAACAGAAATGAAATCGCTTGCCGCATCCCTTGCGTTTGAGAAAGCAGCGCAACAAAAAAAGAAAATTGAATTTTTACGGCAATACCAAGCCCGTTCTGTAGTTGCTAATGTCAAGACACCCACACTGGATGTTTTTTCAATTAGCCAGGGCGAACAAGTATTTGTCAATTATCTGATGGTTCGTAATGGCGCCATCATACAAACGCATACCGTAGAACTGCAACAAAAATTGGAAGAAACCCCGGCAGAGCTTCTCGCTTTTGCCATCAATCAACTCCGAGAGCAATTTGGGAGTAAGGCTCCTGAAATTGTAGTACCCTTTTCAATTGAATACCCCGATCCTGCAGCAACAATAGTTGTTCCCAAGACCGGCGATAAGAAAAAATTAGTAGAGCTTTCCCTCAAAAATGCCGAGTACTATATTGCCGATCTCAAGCGTAAACAACGATTGCAACTAACACAGCACCCGGAAGACAAGGAAAAATTGATTACGGATTTACAACAAGATCTTCAACTTCCCATAGCGCCACAACATATTGAGTGTTTTGATAACTCTAATTTCCAGGGGAGTTTTCCAGTATCAGCAGTGGTTTGTTTTAAAAATGGAGTGCCCAGTAAAAAGGACTACCGAAAATTCAATATCAAAACGGTCGAGGGTATCAATGATTTTGCCAGCATGAAAGAAGCGGTGTACCGACATTACAAGCGAGTACAAGAAGAAAAT
>CAIRNW010000196.1 GCA_903879995.1 uncultured Bacteroidota bacterium | reverse complement strand
TTATGTTTAGTCTTCCACATGAAATTATTTGCACCCAGCATATTCAACGTTAGTCCTGCAAGCTTATTGACCCAGCTTCTACTACTAAAAGATCCGTGAATACCATCATGCATGATATTAAACCCAACTGCAGCAGTCAAACCCCCTAAAACCAAACATTCAAGTATCGCCCAAAAAGTAGGAGGAGTGAAAAACACAAGGTGGCTATACACTGCCACATAACTGGCTAAAAGAATCAAGGCCTTCGTATAAAGTTTCCAATTACCGGTACTTTTCAATTGATGAGATTCAAAATAGTCAGTAATTCGTTTTTTAAGCTCTGCATGAAATGACTGCGTCACTGCATCATTTAAGCCAGGCTTTGGTATTGTTTTACTGCCCTTAAACTTGGGTAGTTGCATTTTTTATGGATTGATTTACATAAAGATAACTTTTCTGATGCTATTAAAATGCTAAGATTAAATTATTATTAATTCTCCACATTTATTAGCAACACTCACTTCAAAGCCCTTCTAAAGTATAAATTTGTTTAAAATAAATCCATTATGAAAAAGACCGTATTAATAATTGCTGCACTGTTTACAATCGGAACTGCTACAACCCAAGTAGTATTAAAAAATAAACAATACAAGAACAAAAATAAAGACCGATTCTCAGTCAAAGAGAATGTTGTTTATTACGATGGAAAAGCACTTGCAAAATATCAAGCTAAAACATATTCACTAGATAATGGAGAATTAGTTGAGGAATATAATTTACAAATGGTTGACAATAAAGTAGACAACAAACAAATTATTGGGGATCTTATAGATTTTGTTTCGGACAGACATAAAGGAGCAGAGGTTGAGGTGGAAATTGATGCGAACGGAAGTGATTTCAAATTGTAAATACCTTTACTCTTCCGACAAGTAGGAACGAAGATGTAATGTTACCGAATTAAATAGCTCAAAAATCTCAGCCCGATATTCTTTGGTACTGCCGAGGGCATGATATTTATGTTGAACCTCCGGAACTGATTACATAAAAAAGTAAAAAAAGATAATCATTTGCATCCGGCGCAAGCCTTCGGATCTCCCAATTTGACGACCTGAACCATCATAAATTCGATCGCCCTCGATACGTCCAATCTGGCGTCCACTTCCATCATATAACCTCTCTCCTTCAAAACGGCCCATTTGTCTGCCCGACCCATCATAGATTCTTTCACTATCAATTCTGCCGATTTGTCTTCCAGATCCGTCATAGATACGTTGTGACTCGACACGTCCAATTTGACTACCACTAGCACTATAATAACGTTCCCCATCCACACGACCAATTTGACTTCCCGATCCATCATATAACCGCTGTGACATACACAATAATGAATTAAAAATTAAACAAAGAAGTAGAAGAATATTCCTATACATAACTTAGGTAATTAGTTAAGTTAATTTGTTTTTGTAAATTTCAAGTTACGAAATCCCCTCTATGGTAAGAATTTTTCAAGTTCGGTATTTAAATGTGCTATTTCTTTTTCTGACACTCTATATTAACTATGTATCAGTAACTGGGGGATTAGGAGGAAAGTCCATTCGGGAATTATCAGACAAATACGATAATTTATTCACGCCTGCTCCACAGACGTTTGGAATTTGGAGTGTCATTTATTCACTACTACTAGTTGTAACAATTAGAGCAATTTTTATAAAGCAAAACAGCACAACGAGCAGCCCTTATTTATTCATACTAAGTTGTCTATTAAATGGAGCATGGATAGTAGCCTGGCAACTAGAATTCATTCCCCTTTCTTTGGCCATTATGTTAGGTCTTCTAATTGTACTTGCCAAAATAACCCTGCAACAGCACACTCAAACACCACTCATTGAAAAAATCACCTTTGGCATTTACTTGGGTTGGATTTGTATCGCTACAATTGCCAATACAACTACCCAACTGGTTTCAATAGACATATCAATTTCAGCTGAAGTTCAACGACAGATTACTCAAACTATAATTATAATTGGTGCGGGCATTGCTTTATGGGTAAGCAGATCCTTAAAAAATTGGGCGGTACTTCTCCCGGTCGTTTGGGCCTTCTATGGCATTTATACAAAAAGAAGCTCAGACTATCCAACTATAGCTTTAGTAGCAGCAGGAAGTGCGGTATTTATACTATTGCTGGGAGTTGTACTATTTTTAAAGAAACAATTTAAATAGCAGTTCCCCTGATCATAAAAACCACCATAATTAATAGCTAACCACTTATCATTTTATTTTGCTGATGCCAGGATAATGCAGGAGTTTTGCCCGGCATGCAAAAACTAATCTATCTCTGTCTTCTTTTCTCTCTAACCCCAGTGCTTGCAAATACGCAACAAGGGATAATTCTTCGGAAAGCTACTGCCGTTCGCACTGCGCAGGTACCAAAAATTGATGGAAAAATAACGGACTCAGCTTGGCAACAGGCTGCCCCCCTTACCGATTTTATTATCAATTCACCAGATTTTGGAAAACCTTCAAAACTTAGGACTAGCGTATGGGTGCTATATGACGATGTTGCCTTGTATATAGCAGCAAAACTAGAAGATGATCCGAAGCTGATACGAAAGCAATTGACAGCCCGTGATGGAGAACAGCGACAGGACGTTGATTATTTTGCTGCTTTCATTGATACATATAATGACAATCAAAATGGTTTTCAATTTGCAGTAACCAGCCGAAATGTACAATCAGACGGAAGACTTTCTCCTTCCATCCAAAGTCAATTTGGACCCCCGAGTGATTACAGCTGGGATGCAGTTTGGGAGAGTAATGTTCAAATTACCCCAGAGGGTTGGACCTTGGAAATGCGAATTCCTTATATCTCACTACGATTTTCAAAGGCAGTAGAGCAATCCTGGGGAATCAATTTTCAACGCTTTAGTAGAAGACTCAATGAAAGCAGCTACTGGAATTCGATAAACCCTAATGAAGCAGGCTTTGTAAATCAATTTGGTGATTTAACTGGGATTAGCGGCATTGAGCCGCCTCTTCGCCTTTCAGTTTTGCCTTATGTAACGGCCGGGTTTAGAAATACACCAACCAATAAAGGAAATGTAAAAGAAACGTTGAGAAACGGAGGAATGGATCTTAAATGGGGAGTGAACGAGAGCTTTACGCTAGACGCCACATTGGTGCCGGATTTTGGACAAGTAATTTCAGACAATGTAATATTAAACTTATCTCCCTTTGAAGTTCGCTTCCAAGAAAACAGACCTTTTTTTACTGAAGGCACTGAGCTGTTCAATAAAGCAGGTCTTTTTTATAGTAGAAGGATTGGCCTTACACCAAGAGGCTATTGGGGGATAAAAAATCAAGTGGCAAACGATCCTAATTTAAAGATCATTAATAACCCGGGGGTAACCCAGTTGATTAATGCTTCAAAATTTTCAGGACGCAATAAAAAGAATTTAGGTATTGCCGTTTTCAATGCAGTTAGTGCCCCCATGTATGCTACTATAGAAAACAGTGCAACAGGGAAAAGAGAAAATATTGAAACAGAGCCTTTGACCAATTACAATCTGATTGTGCTGGATCAAGCGCTCAAAGGGCGTTCGTCCGTCACTTTTACAAATACCAACGTTGTACGAAGCGGAATTGCAAGAGATGCAAATGTATCAGCCTTAGATTTTGCTCTATTTGATAAAAATAATCGCTATTCATTAGCAGGAACCGCTCGATACAGCACCATTAAAAGTCAGAACCCTTATGACGGATTTACCACTCGATTAAGTGTTAGAAAAGTAAGCGGTAAAGTGCAATTCAGTTTGGCACAAAGTATTGAATCAGACCGCTATGATCCCAATGACTTAGGATATTTACAAGCGCCCAACGAAGTCAATACTATTTTAAACGCTAGCTATAATCAGTTTACGCCAACAAAAAAGTTTTTAAGTTATAGATACACGCTCAAGGCTTCTAACTCCTATTTATATAAACCATTCGCTTGGCGAGAAATTGAAATTGGTGCAAGCGCTTTTTACTTTCTTAGGAATTTTTGGGATATAAGTATTCAATATTTAGCAAAACCGACTTGGCAAAACGATTTTTTTGAGCTGCGCACTCCGGGACGCTCTGTTCGATCGATGCCTTGGCACTATGTTGGTTTTTCAGGAAGTACAGACAGTCGTAAAAGATTTTTTGTAAGTGCAGAAGGAGGATATGCCACTACACCTGCTTTCAATGATGCTGAATTTATTCGGTATGAATTTTCGTTTCGATATCGATTTAATGATTGGTTTAGTCTTACGCTTGGAAGCGAGGGAAGTCAAGATATGGGAAATGTAGGTTACGCATTCCGAAGAGAAACAAACGGAGAGCCTATCATTGGATGGCGTGATGTTTTTCAGCACACTACCCTATTAACCGGATTACTCAACTTTACACCGCGCATGTTTCTTACCCTTAGAGCCAGACATTACTGGAGTAAAGTTTCTTATGAAAAATTCTTTAATGTAGACGCAAAAGGCTATTGGATTGATCGTCCATTTATAGCGGGTGTTGATAATAACTATAATGCTTACAACTTGGATGTTTTCTATACCTGGGACTTTATGTATGGCAGCCGTTTAATCATTGGGTGGAAAAATTGGATGCCCTTAGATTATAGTATTGATGGTAGTCGCTTTCAAACCTATGGTAAAAATTTAAGGCAAGTGCTTACTTTACAACAAGGAAAAGAATTAACTGCCAGGCTTATCTACTTCTTGGATTATCAAAAACTAAAAAAGAGAAATAAAAGCCAAGCCACGCAATAAAAGTTTAGAAGTTTCTATAGGCCCCACTTAAATACATATTTGCCTCTGCTTCACGAAAGGCGGATTTTTCTTTATCGTAATGCAAGGTCTTACCAGGAAAACGCCCTGCAATAACGCCTAACAAAATTGTCTCTGTGAGCTTAGCAGCGTAAGTAAAAGGGGCAGAACAGGTTGCTTTTCCCAAACAAGTATTGATAAACTCATGATAATGCAATGGAGACTCTTTTGCGTAATCACGAATAGGTTCGCCTAAAATACCTTGGGGATCAAATTGCTTAATGTCATACTCGGCAACTGAATCACCAAGTAATAAGCGAGGTAACTGCATAAAATGGGGCAACAATAATCGCTTTTCATTTTCTCCTATGAAAATTGCACCCTGGTCTGGCAGCGTGATACCAGTGGGTAATTTTAATTCAGGCGAAGCTGCAGGCCCTTCTACTCCATCATACCAAACCCATTCAAAGACTGGCGTTGTATAGGCTGTTCCTTCAAATGTATAATGGACCACATTGCGCTCGGGATAACCAAACCCTGTGGCTGGTCGACAGTTATTAGTAATGGTGCTGGGCACTCCTAACGCTAAGGCATTGTAGGGTGTATCAAAAATATGAACCCCCATATCTCCCAGTGTAGCACAACCATAGTCCACTAGTTTGCGCCAATTTCCGGGATGAAAGTACCCTTTTTTATAAGGTCTTTCAGGTGAAGTTCCCAGCCATAAATTCCAATCAAGTGTTGTTGGAATCGGATCCTCTCCGGTTGGAGTTGGACCATTATAACCCCAATTCTTGTTGGACCAAGCAATTACTTTACTCACTTTACCAATCAATCCACCTCGTATCAAAAGTGTGGCAAGTTTATAATCATAAAAAGAATGAACCTGGATTCCCATTTGTGTAACAAGTCCCTTTTTTTCTGCCACACGACGCATCTCTCTTGATTCAGCTACATAATGAGTCAGCGGTTTTTGACAATACACAGCTTTTCCATATTTCATAGCTAATAAAGAAGCTGGCGCATGGGTGTGATCAGGAGTAGAAACTACTACGGCATCAATTTTCCGGTGAATTTTTTTAAATAGTAATCGATAGTCACTAAACACCTTGGCATTGGGAAATAGTTTTTGAGCAGCAGCCAAGTAGTTTTGATCTACATCACAAAGGGCAACCACTTCAACTTGAGGGTGAGAGGCAATTGCTTTTAAGTCCTCCAATCCCATATTCCCTACACCAATATGTGCAGTTCGAATAACAGATTTGCTCATGCCGCGTGACCAACTTGACAGCGGCAGCAATGAGGCACCTAGCGCCATAGTAGATAGTTTTACAAACTCGCGTTTTTCCATATTAAAGAGGCTTAATTCTTATATTTCTAAACCACAATGAACTTCCATGATCCTGAAATCCAATAAATCCTTTTCTAAACTTGCCATAGTCAGGCGATAATCCCCACTTTCCACTTGATTTTTTAGCCATCCAATCCTCTGACCAAGGCGCAAAGCGAACTATTAATTTTCCATTTAACCAGTGTTGAACTTCTTTCTCCGTAAAAATGATACGCGTTTCGTTCCACTGCCCAGCTGGACGGGTTGCTTTTTGCGATGCGTCTGGCGGATACATGGCATAATCAGCTCCTGTAGACTGTAAGGGTTGGAGCTGATGTGGATTCACTGTTACACCAATACTTTTATTATAAGCAGTGATATCATGAAAATCAGTGTAATGTTCGTCATCAATTAATTGATACTCCGGTGCTACCTCTGGTATACCTCGATATCCTTCTGCAATGTGATAGAAGATACCGCTATTACCGCCTGGAGGTATTTTCCATTCCACCACTAATTCAAAATTATCAAACTCACGCGCCCCGTAAATGATGTCTCTACTTCCTTTATAATCATAATCTTTTTCTAAGATCATTTTTGTACTGAACGTCATTTCTCCATTCACTACACCCCAACCAGGGGGAAGTGTTTTCCCATTGTAGGCCCGCCAACCTTCCAACGATTTACCGTCAAACAATTGGATCCACTGATTAGCTGAAGCAATTTTTTTAGGAGCTTGGCAACTAATAAAAATTGAACAAGCAAAAACAAGCAGCGTAATGTTTCTCATATTATAATTCTCTAATTTTTAAATTATTCCAACGCACTTTAATACCTCCACCAGAATGAATTTGCAGTGCAATCCCTCCCTCGCCTGCACCAATTTTGTCATCCTGTAATTGAACCATTTTGTGACCATTTAAATACGTGGTAACCTGATTCCCCTTGACTTTAATTGTAAGTTGATTCCAATCTTCCATTTTTAAATACTTTTCATTTTCAGGTTTTGGCTTGATGAGCCAGCCACGA
>CAIRNW010000195.1 GCA_903879995.1 uncultured Bacteroidota bacterium | reverse complement strand
TTGATCAAAACCACCGCCTCAGTCAAGGCTTTGGGTGTAAAATTATCGAGCATGATACGGAACACTTTACCGCGTCCATTTAATAGTATTATTTTAACATCCTCCAGACTTCTCGCCTCCACTTCAATTTTCAAGGATGGGTTAACAACCTGTGTATAGTCCCATGCTTTTTGAATAGCCTTCTCCAATCCACCACAAAAATCAATATGATTATCCTTAAGCATGATCATATCATACAAACCAAAACGATGATTGATTCCGCCACCAATACGTACGGCTTCTTTTTCCAGCAGCCGAAAATTGGGTGTTGTTTTACGTGTATCAAGCAATTTTGTTGAAAATTCCTTTAAAGCATCAACATACTGGTGTGTTAAAGTAGCAATACCACTCATGCGTTGCATACAATTCAACACCACACGTTCGCATTGTAAAATAGTAGAGATGTAGGACTCAACGGTAAAAGCAATTTGTCCCTCCTGCATCAACTCGCCATCCTTTTTATAGGCCGTAAAAACGGCCTCAGGATCTTTATAAAGAAAAATTTGTCTGGCTATTTCAACACCTGCGAGGATGCCACTGTCCTTAATTTTCAACTCCGCCTTACCCCTGGCAGTAGCAGGGATACAAGCCAGCGTGGAGTGATCCCCTTCGCCAATATCTTCGATAAGAGCGGTATCAATTAACGTATACAAGGCACGTTGGTCTACCATGATCCTTGTTTAATCCATGGTTTGAATTCGTAATTCACGCACTAATTCTTTTCCACCTTTTCCTCTAAGAAAAACATTGACTCGGTAGTCTGTCTGCTGTGTTTTTAACGTTCCAATTGCATAGGAGCCGGCTGGCGACTTGCCCTTGTGTTTTAACTCAAAAGTGGTTACAGGATGCTGCGCAAAAAAACGTGCCAGTTGCGTCTGCCCCTGCGCACGAGAAGTAGCCCCCGTTTGATCGGGCAGTGTAAGTTCAACCGTTTCCTCAAAACGGAGTGCCAGGTTGGAAGCATTACCGGTTTTTAAAGCAGCCAATACGGCTTCAAGCGCATCCTGTCGGCTATGGGTAGCCCCCAAACCCAGAAAAGCAAAAAATAAAACCCCCAGTGTGGGAAAAAGGAGAAACTGTTTTTTCATTTTGTCTAAGGTACAAAAAATAAAAGGCCCAAATTTTGGACGTAAATTTACCGCCACAATTGTAGAGCATGGCGCAACAAAAAACAATGTTGATTATCATGGATGGCTGGGGTCTTGGAAAAGTACCCGCTTCAGATGCCATACGTGCTGCGCACACGCCATTTACAGATTCCCTCTATCAAAATTATCCGAATACCACTTTAATAACCTGTGGCGAATCCGTAGGACTTCCGGAAGGGCAGATGGGTAATTCAGAAGTGGGGCATTTGAATTTGGGTGCAGGTAGAATTGTATACCAGGAGTTACAACGAATCAATGTGGCCATTCGAGATGGATCTTTTCATAACAATCCGGTTCTACAAGCAAGTATTGCGCAAGCCAAGCAAAGTGGCAAAGCATTGCACTTGGTAGGATTGGTCAGCGATGGGGGTGTACATTCTCATTTGAATCATCTCAAAGCCATTATTGATTGCTGCGAGAGCGCAGGACTAACCAAGGTTTTTATTCATGCCTTTACAGACGGGAGAGATTGTGACCCCAAAAGTGGATTAGGATTTATCAAAGATTTACAAACCTATCTCCAAAATCATACCGGTCAATTAGCTACCATTTGTGGTAGATACTACGCCATGGATCGGGATAATCGATGGGAACGCGTAAAGCTGGCCTACGATGCGCTGGTCAATGGAAAGGGACAACTTGCTAACGATGCGGCGGAGGCAATACAACACAGCTATACACAAAACATTACAGACGAATTTATTCAACCTACTATTCTTACTGACACCAACAAGAAACCCCTTGCCACCATTCAGGATGATGATGTGGTGATCTGCTTTAATTTCAGAACGGATCGTTGCCGGGAAATTACACAGGCCTTGACACAACGCGATTTTCCCGAGCATCATATGAAGAAATTGTCCTTGCATTATACTACTATGACTGAGTATGACAAAACATTTGAAAATGTGCAAGTGATTTTTGAAAACGACAACTTGAATAATACGCTCGGAGAAGTGTTAGAAAAAAATGGATGTACACAAATTCGAATTGCAGAAACAGAGAAATATCCGCACGTCAGTTTCTTTTTTAGT
>CAIRNW010000194.1 GCA_903879995.1 uncultured Bacteroidota bacterium | reverse complement strand
TGCGCAAAATAGGCGTTGCAAGAATTAGCAATGGCTAAGCGCACATTGGCAGCATGTCCTCCACCCGCATGCGTACACTCCGGCTTACCATGTCCGCAAAGTGTGTAACGACCTCCGCAGGGATAACCATAAGATGCACTCACTACTTTTTCGTTCAAGGCAATCAAAGCACCTAATGGCTTGTAAGTTGAACCTGGTTCATATCTACCAGCAATGGCTCGATTAAGCATGGGACCCGACACATCCAATTGCATCCGACTAAAATTCTTACTTCCGTCAGGCCCAGATAGATCATTTGGGTCGTAATTGGGACCCGATACCATGGAGAGTATTCCACCCGTCTTAGGATCAATCGCAACTAAGCCTCCCACTTTATTATTCATCAGCGCCTCGGCCAATTGTTGTAACTCGATATCAATATGGGTACGCAAACTTCTTCCCGCAACGGCTGCTGTATCATATTCGCCCCCTTCATAGGTGCCCACTAATCGGTTTTTGTTATCCTTGATCATGTACTGTACTCCACGTTGTCCCATCAGTACAGATTCGTAGTAGGCCTCTAAACCAGTTTTACCAATGTAATCCCCTTGTCTGTAAAAATTATTGGACCGCTCGATATCACGCTTATCCGCCTCACGGATATATCCTAAAATATGAGCAGCGGCATGAAAAGGATAGGTACGCAAGGGACGCTCCACCAGATTGAATCCGGGAAATCGCCAACTATTTTCTTCAAATCTTGCCTGGAGTTCTTTGGTAAGCATGGCTTTGAAAACAGAAGGACGAACACTGGTGTTTTTTAAAATAGCATCCAACATTCGCTTTCTAAACTCAGTGGTATCGATAGCGAGTAATCGACAAAATTCAAGCGTATCGATTCCTTTTGCCTCAGCTGGAGTAACCATCAAATCAAAAATGATGGTGTTGTTGAGAATAGCCTTTCCTTTTCGATCGTAAATAATTCCGCGTTCAGGATAAATTACTTTAGGATACACTGCATTATCCATGGCCAATTGTTCATAGCGACGATCTACCACTTGTAAATAGAACAACTGCAGCGCAATTACCACAAAGGTGATAATTACAATTAAGCGTATTGTATTGCTACGGGATTGATTATAGACAGCCATGGATCACGATACCATTTGCAAAATAAGTTGGTAACAACGGCTTTCCAAATTTGCTTCCAAATCAGCCCCCCACATTGGTTCTAAATCGAAGGCTACGGGGAAACAATAATTCAATGGGGATGATCAATAAAAGTGAGATAGCAGTAGTGGCCAGCACTTTGATCAAAAAATCGCCAAAGGATCCAAAACTTAGCCACTCCAGAAACACTAACCAGGTATGATGAACCAAGGTCAATATAGTAATGTAAATAAGATAGGGGGCCCAAAGCAGGGATTGTGCAGAAGGTTCCCGGTAATTAAACTCACTACTCTCTCGCGGAGCCAGCACCCCAATCAGGAAAGGACGAAGAAAACAAAGCCAAAGACAAGCCGAGGCATGTAGACCCGGACTTTGCAGAAAATAATCAACCAATAAACCGGTAGCAAGACCAATCCAGAGCAGGAAACGGGGTGAAACCGAAAAGGGTAACCAGAGTAAAAACAAAAAATAAAGTGTTGGTGAGATAAACCGATGTAAGTGCGGCATTTTATGAAGCACATACACCTCTATAAACAAAAAGAGGACTAATCGAAAAAGATTTCTGACTATTTCTTTCATCGGGATACTCTTTTAGAGTCCTCAATTTTTTTTCTTGTTTCCTGGTCCAAGGCAGCTTGTTCTGCATACTGCAAATTCTCCACTACAAAAACGTTTTGGAGATTATTAAACCGAGCCGCAGGCCTTACTTTCAGTAAATAAAAATTAGTACTCTTATCACTAATAATTTCAGCCACCGTACCCACAGGATAACCAGGTGGGAAATTAAAGGAGTACCGGCTAGCCACCACAGGATCTCCCACTTTCACCGGCACACTCTTTGGCAATCCTTTTACTAATAATAAACCTGGATCTTTTCCATCCCACTCCAACGTACCAAAATCACCCGTTTTTTGAAGCGCTACATTCACTTTTTGACGTACATGCAATAAACTCATCACCTGCGCAAAGCGAGGGCTGACATGCACAACAATCCCTACCGCGCTACCATCCGCATTCAGTACAGACATATTTTCGGTGATGCCATGAAGCGAACCCCGATCCAACTGGATATAATTTTTTTCACTGTTGGTAGAATTAAAAACTACACTGGCAGGCCTGAAATAATAGCGTCGGTATTGACGCGTGGAATCAATCAACAGGGTATCAGTTACTAATTTTCGGGTGGTATCCGGTGTAACCAGTTGCTGCGATAATAAATTCAATAAAGAATCATTGACGCGATGCAGCCTGCGATTCTCCTCGCCTTGCAAGAAAAAGTTTTCAAAATTTTTATACCGAGTATTGATAGCTCCGGTTAATTCATTAGCTGTTTGCAAAAATTGCGCCTGGTGAAACTGATTAAAGCTGTACAAAAACCATAGCGATACAATCTGCAAAAACAGAAAGGTGAAAAAAGTAAGATAGCGACGAATAAATAGGATGACGTTACGCAACGTGGTTCCGTTTTAATTGCATCCTTTATCGCATAATAAATGGATAGCGATCATAATTTTTCAATCCTATTCCGGTGCCTCGCACTACACTTTTCAATGGATCATCGGCAATATGCACCGGTAATTTGATCTTAGTGCTCAACCGACGATCTAAACCGCGTAGCAAGGCGCCACCACCGGTGATATACAACCCACGACGATAAATATCAGCAGCTAATTCTGGCGGAGTTTGCTCGAGTGCTTTCAAAATAGCCTCTTCAATTTTAAAGATGCTTTTATCAAGTGCCTCTGCAATTTCCTGATAGCTTACCATAATCTGTTTAGGGATACCCGTAACCAGATCACGACCATTCACTGCAAAATCATCCGGGGGATTATCAATATCTTTTAAAGCAGCACCCACTTGAATTTTTATTTGTTCTGCCGTACGTTCACCGATCAATAAAGAATGATAACGACGCAATGCCTCCATGATATCCGCAGTGAATTCATCTCCGGCTATACGAATCGACTGATCACAAACAATTCCTGCTAATGCAATCACAGTAATACCTGTAGTACCCCCACCAATATCAATGATCATATTACCCACGGGCTCTTCCACATCAATACCAATTCCCAACGCAGCGGCCATGGGTTCATGAATCAAATACACTTCCTTTGCACCCGCTTGTTCTGCACTATCGCGCACCGCACGCTTCTCTACTTCTGTAATAGAAGAAGGAATACAAATCATCATTCTCCAACTGGGTGGCAACAACGGACGTTTGGGATAAACTAATTTGATCATTTCGCGGATCATTAATTCCGCTGCGTTGAAATCAGCAATCACACCATCACGTAACGGACGAACGGTGCGTATACTCTCGTGGGTTTTTTCGTGCATCATCAATGCCTTCTTTCCCACAGCCAATACTTCCTTTGGATTATTTCTATTTAATGCAACAATACTAGGCTCATTCACCACCACTTCATCGTTGTGAATGATCAGCGTGTTAGCTGTGCCCAAGTCAATTGCAATCTCTTGCGTAAACCAATTAAAAAGTCCCATATTCTATCGCACCTTTTGTAGTGGAACAAAGGTGCAGGAAATTAAGAACTTCTCAAAGACGTTTCACTGTAACTTCAGGTATGCGGATATTGACTCGAACCGTTTGGATTTTATCGCTGGTTAGCCTGGTTGCCGATGTGGCCAGCGAAATGCTCTACCCGGTTATACCCGTTTACTTGAAAGAGATTGGATTTAGCGTTTTGCTCATTGGGATATTGGAAGGCGTAGTCAATTTTATAGCAGGAATCAGCAAAGGGAGTTTTGGCGCCTGGAGCGACCGAAAAGGGGTTCGACTCCCCTTTGTGCAGTGGGGATACTTACTAAGTGCTCTCTCAAAACCGCTTCTGGGTCTAACAAGCAGCGCCATTGGAGTATTTTTAGTACGAACCACGGACCGTCTGGGGAAAGGAGTTCGCACTGCAGCCCGGGATGCGATGTTAGCGATGGAGGCGAGCCCTGAAAACCGAGGACGGGTTTTTGGGTTTCATCGAGGAATGGACACTTTCGGAGCTGCCTTGGGCCCATTATTGGCACTCGCCTTTCTTTACGCATACCCCAAAGAATACAAAACACTTTTTCTGCTTGCCTTCATTCCCGGCATACTCTCCGTGTTGATGACCTTTTTGATTCGTGAGAAAAAATTCTCTCCGCTGGTCACTCAAAAAAAGGGGTTCCTTTCCTATTTCCATTATTGGAAAAGAGCCGCTCCCAATTTTCAAAAAGTAATGCCAGGCTTTTGGATATTTCTGCTGTTCAATAGTGCTGATTTCTTCCTGATTTTATTCACGAGAACCCTGCTGGAGGGACAATATTTCACCTGGGGACAACTCAAACTCGATGCAGATACCGCTACCATTGGCGTTTATATTTTTTATAATCTGGTCTACGCAAGCAGTGCCCCTTTGCTGGGTTCGCTTGCCGATAAAATGGGATTCAAGCCTGTGCTGATTGGAGGTTTCTTGTTGTATGCCTGCGTCTATGCTGGGTTTGCTACCAGTCCGGGCATCCAAGGTTTACTAGTTTTATTTGGTTGTTATGGTCTTTATGCCGGTGCCACCGAGGGAGTAATCAAAGCATGGGTGAGTAACCAATCTGCACCTGAGGAAAGAGGTACAGCACTCGGATTCTTTAGCTCTTGTGAAAGTATTGGGGCGTTGGTGGCAAGTATATTGGCGGGATTTATTTGGACCACCTGGGGTGCCGCCGCTACTTTTATCTCCACGGCATTTGCCGCAACACTGGCTGCAGGTTGGTTATGGGTTCATTTAAACTCAAAACCAATATCAGATCGGTAATATTTCCCTTCAAACTGTATGGCGTCTTGAATAGTACGTGCCGCTGCAGCAGCCTCCGAAATGGAGTTACCAAAAGCAGTAACTGCTAACACACGACCACCATTGGTAACAATTTGTTCTCCTTTTTGCTGTGTACCCATGTGAAATACCAATGAGGAAGCGGGTAATTGGTCCAACCCTTGAATGGGAAATCCTTTTTTATAATCTTCGGGATACCCTCCACTCACAGCCACCACGGTGCAAGCAGTTCTTGGATCTGTTTTAATTGATTGATTTTTTAATTCACCCGCTGCCGCCGCCGCCAGTAACTCCACTAAATCCGTTTGAAGTCGGGGCATCACTACTTCGGTTTCAGGGTCTCCCATCCTGCAGTTATACTCGATCACAAAGGGTTCGTCCTTCACAATCATAAAACCGATAAAAATGAAACCACAATAGGAAATACTATCTTTTTGTAACCCTATAATGGTAGGCTCAACTACACGCGTTTTTATTTTGTTCCATAGAGTCCCATCCACAAAAGGAACCGGACTCACGGCACCCATCCCCCCTGTATTTAAACCACTATCTCCTTCCCCGATTCTTTTATAATCTTTGGCTTCGGGCAATAACACATAGTTTTTACCGTCCGTCAGCACAAATACAGAAATCTCGATGCCTTGTAAAAATTCTTCGACCACTACCTTTTTTCCAGCTTCTCCAAATTTTGCAGACTGAATCATTTCTTCAAATCCTTCCAACGCCTCCTTGTGTGAGTTGCAAATCAACACCCCCTTTCCAGCTGCCAATCCATCTGCCTTCAATACAATTGGTAAAGTATGATTTTGCAGATAAGCTAACCCCTCCTGATAATTTTCCTTGGTAAACTCCCGGTAGGACGCCGTGGGTATGCCATGACGCTGTAAAAAGGCTTTGGCAAAAGCTTTGCTTCCTTCCAACGCAGCGCCCTCTTGTCCCGGACCAATGATGGATAAGGATTTGAGAAGTGGTTCTGCACGCAGATACTCCACTAAGCCCTTTACCAGGGGTTCTTCCGGACCCACTACTACCATATCGATAGATTGATCCACGCAACATGCACGGATGGCCTCAAAGTCTGTAACTCCAAATGAAAAATGCTGTCCCAACTCTTTTGTGCCTGCATTACCGGGTGCAATAAATAAAGCAGTGCAACGTGGACTTTGGCTGATTCTCCAGGCCAACGCGTGTTCTCTTCCTCCGGAACCTAATAGAAGTATTCTCATGATAAAAGGCAGAAAAGTTAGTTGCGAAAGTAATTAGCCCGCGGGTAATTGAGGGTTAGATAATAATCTTTATTTTCAGTCACTTAAATAAGTATACCCCTATGCCTGCCAACACTCCTTCTTCAGGCCATCCAAAAGGACTGGCTGTTTTGTTTGCCACTGAAATGTGGGAACGATTCAATTACTATGGAATGAGAGCCATCTTGGTTCTCTTTTTGACAAAAGCACTATTAGTTGACAAAGCGTTTGCCTCCAACC
>CAIRNW010000193.1 GCA_903879995.1 uncultured Bacteroidota bacterium | reverse complement strand
GCTGGTGGAAATACCTGTTTAATTCTTGCTGATCAAGAGAAGCCGCTTGCCACAATTAGTTTTGCCGAAGTGTTACATAGCGCTGATGTACCCGGCGGAGTAGTAAATATTTTAACAGGTTTCCAGGAAGAATTAACAGACTGGATCAGCGCTCATCTAGATGTGAATGCTGTTGTTTGTTATGACCAGGAGAAACCAGACTGGCAGAAATTACAAGAGAAAGGTGCTGGCCATGTAAAAAGAATGTTTCGCTGGCCTTCCAACCAAGTAGTTGCTCAAGCTGGACAGTCTCCTTATTTAATCATGGATTTACAGGAAATTAAAACCACGTGGCATCCCATTCAAAACATTGCCGGCAGCGGGGGCGCTTATTAAAGCGGCTATCTTTGCAGCATGGTTCGTATTTCTCTATTTATCGCTTTATTCATTGTGCCAATAATCGTTGGGAAAGTAGCCGCACAGGATAGCCTATTCATCACTAAAAGAGATACAACAAGTGTTTCCATAGTCAAGGATAGCCGTATCGACCTATTGATTAAAAAACAGATTCAGGTAAATGAAGAAACAAGTCGAAATGCAAGAAGACAAGAAAAAGGTTTTAGACTTTTAGTGATCAGCACTACTTTACGCGACGAGGCCTTAGCTGCCAAGACAAAAGTCTATTCCTATTTCCCTGAACTTAAAGCCTATCTCTTTCATCAATCGCCCTACTACAAGGTAAAAGCGGGTAATTTCAAAGACCGCAAGGAAGCTGAACTCTACCAACGCAGGTTGGAATTACTATTTCCAAAAGGCGTCTTTATCATCAATGATATTATTGAGGTAAAACTTAAACTTCCCGGCGAAGAGGATGTCTTGGAACAAGACTGAGAGCCCAAGCGCGGAAGCACTTATTTTTGCGTTATGCAAGAAAGGATACAGCAACTAGCTAATACCTATTTACCTGAACTCATCACTTGGAGACGTCACCTTCATCAACATCCAGAGCTCAGTTATCAGGAGTTTGAAACGGCTACGTTTGTACAAGATAAATTAAATGAGTGGGGCATACCATTTCAAGTAATGGCTGGTACAGGGGTGATCGGGTTGATAAAAGGAAAGAACCCTGCTATAAAAACAATTGCCCTTCGTGCAGATTTAGACGCACTTCCAATACAGGAAGAAAATGAGGTAGTCTACCGATCCTGCAAACCGGGTATCATGCACGCCTGCGGACATGATGTACATACTACCTGCTTGTTAGGTGCAGCAAAAATCTTACAAGAAACAATAGAAGAATGGGAAGGTACCGTGAAGTTGATTTTTCAACCTGGCGAAGAAAAAAATCCAGGAGGTGCTTCACTGCTAATCAAGGAGGGGGTTTTAGAAAATCCAAGGCCCGATGGAATTTTTGCTTTGCATGTTCATACCACACTTGAAACTGGAAAAGTTAGTTTTCGGTCCGGAAAAGTAATGGCCAGCGCAGACGAAATTTATATTACTGTACACGGAAAAGGCGGACACGCTGCTTCACCGCATGCAGCTATAGATCCTATTTTGATTAGTGCGCAACTGATTACTGCTTTACAACAGTTAATTAGCCGAAGAAATGACCCTTTCAACCCCTGCGTACTTTCCATTACCTCTATACAAGGAGGTAATACAACCAATGTAATCCCTGACCAGGTTAAGTTAATGGGAACCTTCCGAGCACTAAATGAAAAATGGCGTTTTGAAGCGCATGAGTTAATCAGAAACACTACAGAACAATTAGTGTCATCAATGGGAGGCAAGGCAGATCTTCATATAGATATTGGATATCCCTGCGTGGTCAATGAGGTGAACTTAACAACGCAAGCGCAGCAATTAGCTAGTGCTTATTTAGGAGAATCGAATGTGTCAGAAACAGAGATAAGAATGGGCGCTGAAGATTTTGGATTTTATGCACAGAAAATTCCTGCCTGTTTTTTTAGATTAGGAACTCAGAATATGGAGAAGGGAATTGTACACGGTGTTCATACTTCAAAATTTGATGTGGATGAAGCTGCGCTTGAAATTGGAGCAGGACTACTTGCTTGGCTTGCCGTAGCAGAGAAGCCCGCTTCCTGATATGGTTATTTCTCCAATGAGCATGAGCTGTTATTTTGCCCTACCTTTACAAATCAATTCAGTATCAAGCTGAATTTAACAACTAATACGAACAAATGGCTAGTGATCTACGTAAGCAGCAGGCCTTGGAATATCATGCAAAAGGGAGGCCAGGAAAAATTGAAGTAGTACCCACCAAAGAAGCAAAAACTCAACGAGATCTATCCCTGGCCTACTCTCCAGGCGTGGCCTCCCCTTGTTTGGAAATTGCCGCCAATCCCGATGATGTTTACAAATACACCGCAAAAGGGAACTTAGTGGCGGTGATCAGCAACGGTACTGCAGTACTTGGACTTGGTGATATTGGACCCGAAGCGGGCAAACCCGTAATGGAGGGCAAGGGTGTGCTTTTTAAAATTTTTGCAGACATCGATGTATTTGATATTGAGATTAACGAGAAAGATCCTGCCAAGTTTGTAGAAATCGTAAAAGCGCTGGAGCCAACATTCGGTGGCATCAACCTGGAAGATATCAAAGCGCCGGAGTGTTTTTATATTGAAAAGCGATTAAAAGAGGAAATGCGGATTCCTATCATGCACGACGATCAGCATGGAACCGCCATTATCAGTGCTGCCGCTTTACTGAATGCTTGTGAGTTACAGAAAAAGAGAATGGACAAATTAAAATTTGTTGTGAGTGGGGCGGGTGCTGCTGCGGTAGCCTGTATGAAACTCTATGTTGCCTTGGGCGCCAAGCGGGAAAATTTCTGGGTTTATGATTCGAAAGGGCTAGTACACGAGAGCCGAAATGATTTGGACGAATTAAAAAAAGAATTCCTTGCCAAAGGAAAAAATTTGTCCTTGACTGATGCATTAAAAGATGCGGATGTATTTATTGGTCTGAGTAAAGGTGGCTTACTCAATAAAGAGATGATAAAGAGCATGGCAAAAAATCCTATTGTTTTTGCCATGGCAAATCCCGACCCCGAAATTAGCTGGGAAGATGCTACGGAAGCACGAAAGGATATCATCATGGCCACGGGTAGAAGTGATTATCCTAATCAGGTGAATAATGTATTAGGTTTCCCTTACATATTCAGAGGAGCTTTAGATGTAAGAGCCAGCACTATCAATGAAGCCATGAAGCTGGCAGCCGTTAAAGCGCTAGCTGAACTCACCAAATCGCCTGTGCCTGATATTGTAAATATGGCTTATAACGAATCCAATATCAGTTTTGGACCGAACTATATTATTCCAAAGCCACTGGATCCAAGATTACTTGCCAGTGTTGCCCCTGCCGTGGCAAAAGCCGCTATGGAAAGTGGAGTAGCCAAGGCTCCGATACAGGATTGGGATCGGTACAAACAAGAACTTAATAAAAGATTAGGACTTGATAACCAAGTAATGCGCGCCATTGGAAGTAAGGCTCGAAAAAATCCCAAGCGCATTGTTTTTGCCGAGGCAGATAATCCCAAAGTATTAAAGGCCGCACAAATAGTCTTTGACGAAGGAATTGGTTTTCCAATTCTGCTAGGCAATGAAGAGAAGATTAGAAAAATTGCAGAAGAAAATGCAGTTGATCTAGACAGCTTACCCATTTTTGATCCACGCAGTGATGTCACGGAAGAAAAAAGAAATCAATATGGAGAACTTTTTCTTAGCCGGATGGGACGCAAAGGATTCAATGCCTATGAAGCAAAAAAAATTATGAAAGACCGCAACCACTATGGTTGTATGATGGTTGAATGTGGTGATGCCGATGCTATGATTTCTGGATTAACTAAAAATTATCCGGATACCATACGTCCCGCTATTCAAATCATTGGAATGGAGGAAGGAGTAAGCAAAATTGCTGGCATGTATATGATGCTGACAAAAAAAGGCCCCATTTTCCTCGCAGATACGACGGTTAATTTTAATCCAACGGCAGAAGAATTAGCGGAGATTACATTACTTGCAGCTAAAGAAATTCGTCAGTTCAATATCACACCACGCATTGCCTTGTTGAGTTACTCCAATTTTGGAAGTAGCAATTCGCCCGAAGCAAAACTTGTGGCCAAGGCAAGAAAAATTATCAAAGAAAAAGCGCCTGCATTGATTGTAGACGGAGAGATGCAAGCTAGTTTGGCATTCAACAAGGAATTGATGGTAGAGAATTATCCTTTTAGCGAGTTAGCCGATCAGGATGTGAATACATTGATATTCCCTAATCTTTCTGCAGGAAATATTGCCTATAATCTTATGAAAGAGTTGGGTTCTGCCGATGCGGTGGGTCCTATTTTACTGGGCTTGAAGAAACCGGTACACATTTTACAACTGGGAAGCTCAATTCGAAGTATTGTAAATATGGCTGCCATTGCTATTGTAGACGCACAGTTAAAAAGCAAGAATAATAATTCCGAGGAAATTGTCAAGAAATCCCGTTGGTGGAAACGTTTTAAAAAATAGGGCAGATCATCCATGACATTACTTTCAGATATAGGCCGTTTTTTACTCATGCTCAAAGGCATGTTTAAAAAATTAGAGAACCGGCAGATGTATTGGAAGGAACTCATGCGGCAATGCACTGAAATAGGATTCGGCTCTTTGGGCATTGTCACTATCATTTCCGTTTTTATAGGGGCTGTCTCCACCATACAAACAGCTTATCAACTTGTCAGCCCACTTATTCCGATTTCAACGATTGCACAAATTGTAAGAGATACAGTGATTCTTGAGTTTGCCCCTACCCTTGTTTGTGTAGTGTTGGCCGGTGTGGCTGGAAGCCGCATTGCCAGTGAGTTGGGAAATATGCGAGTCAGCGAACAAATTGATGCGCTGGAGATCATGGGTATTAACACAAAAACGTATTTAATTCTTCCTAAAATTATTGCAGCGATGCTCATGATTCCCTTACTGGTTATCATTGCCATGGTGTTGGGAATTTGGGGAGGTCGTTTAGCTGGAACAGCAGCCGGAATAATTTCTCCTAATTTGTACGACAAAGGACTCGCCTCTGATTTTCTTCCCTACAATGTTTTCTTTGCATTAACAAAGTCCTATGTTTTTGCTTTTATCCTATCAAGCATTCCTGCTTTTTATGGCTACCACGTACGTGGGGGTGCTTTGGAAATAGGAAAAGCAAGCACCAAGGCTGTAGTGGTTAGCTGTGTATTAATTCTGTTTGCCGATTATATTCTATCAGCGTTGCTACTCTAACTCCATGATTGAAGTAAAAAACATACAAAAAAAATTCGGAGACAAAGTGGTCATCGAGGAGGTCAGTGCTCAAATGGAAGCCGGCCGTTGCAATTTAATTATTGGTGCCAGTGGGAGTGGAAAAACGGTGTTGATGAAATGCATGGTGGGATTATTAAATCCTGACCAGGGATCCATTTTTTATCATGGAAACAATTTCACCACCATGGAGCCCGAAGCAAAAACTTTAATTCGCAAGGAAATAGGAATGCTATTTCAGGGATCTGCTTTATTTGATTCCTTAACCGTAGAGGAAAATATCATGTTCCCCTTAAATATGTTCACCCAGGATACCACGGGAGAAAAATTAAAAAGAGTGAATGCGGTATTAGACCGGGTTAATTTAGCAGGAGTGAACAAAAAGTATCCTGCCGAGCTGAGTGGCGGTATGAAAAAAAGAGTTGCCTTGGCACGCGCCATAGTACTCAACCCCAAGTATCTATTTTGTGACGAACCCAATTCCGGACTGGATCCGCAAACCTCATTGGTAATTGATAAACTTATCAGGGAATTGACATTGGAATATCAAATTACTACGGTGGTGAATACGCACGACATGAATAGTGTCATGGAGATTGGAGATTATATCCTGTACATGTACCAGGGTAAAAAGGAATGGGAAGGCACCCGAAAAGAAATCATTTTCAGCAAAAATCAGCGCTTGAACGACTTCATCTTTGCCTCCGAGTTTTTACGGGATGCCAAAGACATGCGAATGTTGGAGGAAACAGGCAAAATCCCCAATGACAGGAACATGGATCAAATGATCCGACCCTGATCACATTTCCCTACCTTTGCGGCAACTTTTAGACTGTTAATATGAGCATTCTGATCAATAAGAATTCTAAAATCCTGGTGCAGGGTTTTACGGGTACAGAAGGTACTTTTCACGCCACGCAAATGATTGAATACGGAACTCAGGTGGTGGGCGGCGTAACCCCAGGCAAAGGTGGAACACTCCACTTGGACCGTCCTGTTTTTAATTCGGTAGCGGATGGTGTAAAACAAACCGGCGCTAATGTGAGTATCATTTTTGTTCCACCTGCCTTTGCAGCCGATGCAATCATGGAGGCCGCTGAAGCAGGTATTGAGTTGGTGGTTTGTATCACAGAAGGTATCCCTGTGCAGGATATGGTCAATGTAAAAAACTATCTACAAGGAAAAAATACCAGACTCGTTGGACCAAACTGCCCCGGTGTTATCACTGCAGGTGAGTGTAAAGTTGGAATCATGCCCGGTTTTGTATTTATAAAAGGACGAGTTGGTATCGTTTCCAAATCAGGAACACTTACCTATGAAGCGGCTGATCAAGTAGCAAAAGCAGGTCTGGGTATCTCTACAGCTGTTGGTATCGGAGGTGACCCTATTATCGGTACCACAACCAAGGAAGCAGTTGAACTCTTTATGAATGATCCAGCAACCGATGCTATTGTAATGATTGGAGAAATAGGGGGTGGTATGGAAGCGGAAGCTGCGCGCTGGATCAAGGCGAATGGCAACAAAAAACCCGTTGTAGGTTTTATTGCAGGACAAACAGCCCCTCCAGGAAGAAGAATGGGTCATGCAGGAGCGATAGTTGGAGGAGCGGAGGATACTGCCGCTGCAAAAATGCAGATCATGAGTGAGTGCGGCATACATGTGGTGAGTAGCCCCGCAGATATTGGAATTAAAATGGCTAGCATCTTAAAAAAATAATCCAAACCCCTCACGGGGTTTTTTTATCGACTGAAATGTCTATGAAATTTTTGATACCCCTTTTTCTTTTTGTTCCTTTTCTGGCAGCCACGCAACAAAAAACAACTGGAATCAACCAGTTGAATATTCCTCCTTTTGTAAGACAAGGAGATCAACCCTCCTTAGCATTTCAGCTATTTAATAAATCAAAAAATGATTGGACGGGTACCATTCATTTACAATTAATTGATACCACTCAAAAAAATCCTGTAGACGGCTGGTTTTTCAATCAGCAAGGAAATCAATACTTCACGGTAGAGCCTACTAAAATGGAATGGATTGAATTTCCTATTCATATTCCATTTGAGTTCAGCAAACCTGCTGCATGGCAACTGCGTATAAAATCTGAATCTGAGACCCTTTACAAAACCGGTTTCTTACGAATAGAACCATGGGAATATGCCGCCGAAGCCGCTACACCCTACTCTACGTCTGATGCCACCGTTGTAACAAAAAAACTAGTACGGCTATCTACAAAAAATTCAAAAACGCAAAGGGAACAACTTGCAGACAACGCGACAGTTTTTACAGGAGATACTTTGTTGGTAGAAATTGAAATGCCCGCCAGTAATAGTCCTAAAATTATTTTACGCGAGCAATGGCCCGCTGGAACCTACCCTGCTATGGTCAGGACATTAAGCACACATACCGGAGCCGGAAAAGTGCTTCAACTAACTGACAAAGAATTAAACATGGAGTGGATTAGCAATAACCCATCCCCACTTAAAATTTCTTATCAAGTTGTTGCCCGCTATCCCGGTCGCTTTCAAGTTCCACCAGTACTTGTCAGCAGTCCCGACTCAACACAGCCGCCTATACGTTCGTCCTATTCATCCCTTATCATTGAACAGCGTAAGCTCCCATGAAAACAGAGGTGCTGATCATTGGACAAGGAATCAGTGGTACCTGGCTTAGTTACTACCTGGAAAAAAGTGGAATCGACCACTTTGTAATCGATCAGGAAAACCCACATACTGCATCACGTCAAGCGGGAGGGTTGATCAATCCTGTCACTGGAAGAAATAAAGTAAAAACATGGTTAGCCGACCAACTACTCCCTTTTTGCAGAACTGCGTATGTGGAAATGGGGGCTTGTTTGGAGGTAGCTGTAATTGAATCAAAACCAATCATTGAATGTTTTGGCAATCCCGAAGCAGCAGCCCTATTTTCAAGAAGAGTGAGCGAGAATCCAAACTATCTTGAAATTCCAAGCCATTCCCCCATTCAACTGGATTTGTTTCATAATTGCCATGAGGTGGGGTTGATCAGACCTGCTTATTTAGTCAACGTACAATCACTTTTATCTAGTTGGCGCAACCGGTTGCGTGCTCTGGAAAAAATTGGAGCGTATAATTTTGATGTTCATCAATTAAAAGAAACAAACACTGGATTTACCTACAAGGATATTACTTGTAACCGTGTGATTTTTTGTGATGGGGCGCGTATACAAGAACGGCAAATTTCATCTACTATTCCACTAGCGCCCACTAAGGGAGAGGCCTTGATACTTAAAATTCCAGACCTCCCTCCTTCCTTTGTCTATAAAAACAAATTAACGCTTCTACCGCTGAGCAGTCCCGGGTATTGGTGGGCTGGCTCTAGTTATGAGTGGAGCTTTGATCATGCTAACCCAACCAGCTCCTTTAAAGAACAAACGGTAAGTGCCTTAGAGAAGTGGCTGGCCATTCCTTTTGAAGTAGTGGAACAGCGTGCTGCAATTCGGATGGGTACTATGGAAAGAAGACCGCTGGTAGGTTTTGATTCGCCCGAAAAAAAAATGGGGTCTACTCAATGGATTGGGTACCAAAGGCTGTTCGCTAGCCCCCTACTTTGCCCATCAGTTAGTAGAAAATTTAGTAAAGGGAACCGTCATTGACCCGGAGGCTAAT
>CAIRNW010000192.1 GCA_903879995.1 uncultured Bacteroidota bacterium | reverse complement strand
GGTGATTTTATTTCCAGTTGCTTTATTGCTACAAATGTTGTCTGGAAAACTTACATATGCGTTGGAGCATTCTGGAGAGTTGGTGACTTCCCTCAAACAGGTAGTTGCTGAAATTGAGATGCGATATCATATTGTAATTCTGAGTGAGGCTAATATTAACAGAGTAGGAGAGTGGATGGCTTCTTTATTGCCGCGCATGCTAGGAGCTACCTTCAATTCATTATCGACTATTTTCTTCCTGTACTTTATACTTTATTTTTTGTTTACACAGGGGCGTGCATTTGAAAAAGCATTAGTGCAGTACCTGCCATTCCGTGCAGACAACGTCGGGTTGCTGGAAAAAGAAGTACACTCAATGGTGGTTGCTAACGCAGTTGGAATTCCGGTAGTGGCGTTTGCACAAGGAGTAGTGGGGCTAATTGGTTATTGGTTGATTGGTGTGAAGGAACCATTTTTCTGGTTTGGTATTACTTGTATTGCAGGTATGTTACCAGTAATTGGGGCTGCATTAGCCTACATCCCCTTGATCATTATCTTTTTGGCCAATGGGCAAATGGGGCAGGGGATTGCCATGTTCTTTTTTGGATTTGGTGTAATTGGAACAGTTGATAATTTTTTGCGTTTTACGCTACTGCGAAAAATTGGGGATGTTCATCCTTTAGTAACGGTATTTGGTGTAATTGCCGGACTTAGTTTATTTGGTTTTATCGGATTGATTTTTGGTCCGCTGTTGATTTCACTTCTTTTATTACTGATCCGTATTTACCGTTCTGAATTTGTAGTTAAACACGGGGCAATTGGATGAGTGCGTTACCCATTTCAGATTGGTTGAATCTTTTTTCTAAACTCACCTGGCGGCGTTTTGTCAATGCAGTAAAAGTTTGGTCGAGCTATCAATTGAGTAAATGGACAGGTAAGCCTATTCAATGGGGTCTTCCCATTTCTATTTCATTTGAACCTACTACTTCTTGTAATCTTCGCTGCCCGGAATGTCCCAGCGGACTTCGCTCATTTAGCAGACCAACCGGTATGCTACAGCGTGATTTTTTTAGTAGCACCATCGATCAGCTTCATCAAGATCTATTCTATCTGATTTTTTATTTTCAGGGCGAACCTTATTTGAACCCTGCTTTTTTAGATATGGTGCGCTATGCAGCTGATAAAAAAATTTATACTGCTACATCTACCAATGGGCATTATTTAAATGATGCTAATGCACGTAAAACTATTGAGAGTGGGTTAGATCGTCTGATTATTTCTATTGACGGTACCACGCAAGACGTGTATGAACAATATCGGGTAGGTGGAAATCTAGAAAAAGTGTTAGAAGGCGCGCGTACGCTCATGCATTGGAAAAAGCAGTTAAAAAGTAAAACACCATTTGTGGTGTTTCAGTTTTTAGTAGTTCGTCCTAATGAACATCAATTAGAAGATGCTCGCGCATTGGCAAAACAAATTGGAGTAGATGCCATTTGGTTTAAAACTGCACAGGTCTATGATTTTGAAAACGACCCCAATCAATTAATTCCACTTAATTCATCCTATAGTCGTTACCGCAAAACAGAAAGTGGTACTGTATTCAAAGGGCAACTGGCCAATCATTGCTGGCGGCTTTGGCATGATCCGGTGATTACTTGGGATGGACTGGTAGCACCGTGTTGTTTTGATAAGGATGCTTCTCATCGTTTAGGAGATTTGAAACAACAGTCTTTTGCCTCTATTTGGCGAAGCGATTCCTATAAAAAATTTAGAGCCACCTTGTTGCAAGGTCGAAAGCATATTGATATTTGCGCTAATTGTTCTGAGGGGACCAAAGTATGGGGTGATTAACACTTTTCGGAAGTCTATTATTTGGACCTCGGCTGCTTGATGTTTAAACATTAACTTTGCTGTATGGGCATTGAGCAGGATATTCAGCAAACTCGGTTTAGGAATAATTTTCAAAAGGCGGCGGTCAATCTGCTGTATACAAGTGGGTGGTTGCGCGATCAAATGAAAATGATTTTTGATCGGGAGGATATTACCGCTCAGCAGTTTAATATGCTTCGTATTCTACGCGGTAGTTTTCCGGCACCCCTTTCCACACTTCAAATTCGGGATCGTATGCTCGAAAAAATGAGTGACACCAGCCGTCTGGTGGATCGCTTGGTAACAAAAGGGCTTGTGAAAAAAATTACCTCTGAAACCGATCGACGTTTAGTGGATGTGTTAATTACTGAAAAGGGTAAAAAACTACTTACTCGCCTAGATGCCTGTGATACAGAAATGGATGCTATTTTCTCCAACCTAAACGAGCAGGAGGCTGCGCAGCTCAGCCAACTTTTGGATAAAATCCGTTCTGGAAAAGGATAACGTATTTTTGCTGGATGAAACGATACCTGTTATTCATTCCGACTCTCTTTCTATTTTTTATTTCGTTGGCACAACCCAAGTATGAATTTCGTGGGGTTTGGATTGCCAGTGTAGCCAATATTGACTGGCCCAAATCTGGAATGACCGATCCTGCTGCACAGCGTGCCGATTTTATTCGGATACTCGACCAACACCAGCGTAATGGCATGAATGCTATGATTGTTCAAATCAGACCGGCTGCCGATGCGTTTTATCCTTCTTCCTTTGAGCCTTGGAGTGAATGGTTAACGGGCGAACAAGGCAAAGCACCCAATCCTTATTGGGATCCGCTTGCTTTTATGATTGAGGAAACACATAAAAGAGGAATGGAATTTCATGCTTGGTTAAATCCATACCGAGCTGTACATACTATCGGAAAGTCCTCCATTGCCGCAGATCACATTACACGAAAAAAACCGGAGTGGTTCCTAGTGTATGGCGAAAAAAAGTATTTTGATCCAGGTAATAAAGAAGCACAACGTTTTGTAGTGAATGTAGTGCGTGATATTGTACGTCGCTATCCAGTAGATGCTATACATATGGATGATTATTTTTATCCCTATCGTATTGCCGGCAAGGAATTTCCTGATGCTGCTTCGTATGCAAAGTCTGGATCTTGCTTAAATAAGGAGGACTGGCGTCGTAGTAATGTCGATTCAATCATTGTTGCGATCAGTAAAGCCATCAAGGAGGAAAAACCGCAGGTTCGTTTTGGTATTTCTCCTTTCAGCGTATGGCGTAATAGTGATAAAGACCCACGAGGAAGTGATAGCCGTGCAGGACAGACCAATTACGATGATCTCTATGCTGATATTCTCTTATGGCTTGAAAAAGGGTGGATTGATTATGTTACGCCACAACTCTATTTGGAAATTGGGCATGATAAAATTGCCTATGAAAAATTATTGGATTGGTGGAGTAAAAATGGATATGGCAAACACATATATATAGGACACGGTATTTATCGCACAGACGAAAAAAATTCAGTGAAATGGAAAAATCCTGCTGAATTGCCTAATCAAATTAAACTCTTACGCGCTACACCCGCTGTACAGGGGAGTATTTATTTCAGCAGCAAGTCCTTTGATCGTAATCCGAATGGTTGGAACGATAGCTTACAACAAAATTATTATCGCTATCCGGCCTTGATTCCACCAATGGAATGGATCAGCAGCGATAAACCGGCTACTCCGGTTGTTGAACGATTTACACGAAAGGGCGAATCAATTGCATTTAAAATTCGTGGGGCGGAAAAGAATGCAGT
>CAIRNW010000191.1 GCA_903879995.1 uncultured Bacteroidota bacterium | reverse complement strand
TTTGGTTTAGATGTTTTAAATGCATTTTTATTCCAAAAGGTTGAAACTCAAGAAAATGGACGAACAGTGACAAAGATTAATATGAGAGATTAGTATAAGAAAACTTTAGATGTCTTAGCCGATCATTTCCCGTTAAAGAATATAATTAAATTTGCTACTGGTATAGAGTATATTAGCATGGGTAGATATAAACAAGGTTTTACAGAAATAGCTGAAGCTTTCCCTATACTTACTCTTTTAAGAGATTTAGTATCTAATCCGATTGAAGCTTATAAAGAAACAAGAGCAAAAGGTGGTAGTATGGCAGATTTAGTTAATAACATTACTGAATCTATTCTTAAGTCATTTATTGATGCATTGCCAGATACTTTTGGTATAAGATATCAAGTAGCAAAATTTTTAGGTATTAAGACAGATGCCCCGCCACCGGAAAGTCTTAAAAAATCAGAAACCATTAATGCTAATTTAACTGAAGCGCAACGTAAAGCTTTAGAAGAAGCGCTCGCTGTTTTGGAAGGAGGCAACTATGGTCTTTCTTTTAGTAGCGGTGTAGCAGCAACCGATGCAGCCATTAAATTATTATCGGTGGGCGACGAAGTAGTATGCGGCAATGATATGTATGGAGGGACCTATCGACAGTTTACAAAAATATTTCAGCGCCTGGGTATCACGTTTCACATGGTCAATACCACGGATGCTGCCAACGTAGCTAAAGCAATTACCCCTAAGACAAAATTGATTTGGCTGGAAACGCCTACCAACCCATTGATGAATGTAAGCGATATTGAGGCCATTGCTGCACTTGCAAAACAACACGGCATTTTGCTTGCGGTTGATAATACGTTTGCTTCGCCTGCTTTACAACAACCACTTTTGTTAGGCGCGGACATTGTTATGCACTCTGCAACAAAATATTTAGGCGGGCATAGCGACGTAATTCAAGGTGCTCTAGTGGTAAAAGATAAATCCTTGCATGATCAATTACATTTTATCCAAAAAAGCAGTGGCGCTGTACCAGGTCCTATGGATTGCTTTCTGGTATTACGCGGTATCAAAACCTTAGGCCTGCGCATGAAAGCGCACTGTGAGAACGGCGAAAAAATTGCAAACTGGTTGGCTGCACATCCAAAAGTGAAAAAAGTATATTGGCCTGGTTTCACGAGTCATCCCAATCATCTTGTTGCTAAAAAACAAATGAGTGGATATGGAGGAATGATCTCCTTTGAATTGGCTGGCGATTCCGTAGAGGAAACTAAAAGAGTATTATCTGCAACACGTTTATTCTCCTTAGCAGAAAGTTTAGGAGGAGTTGAATCGTTGATCAATCACCCCGCCACCATGACACACGCCTCGATTCCCCGCGAGGAGCGTATTAAAAATGGTCTATCCGATACCTTAATTCGCTTGTCGGTAGGTATAGAGGATGCAGACGATTTGATAGCAGATTTGGCGCAAGCGATTGGGTAAATGGATAAGCGACAGCTTCAAAAATTATTGGAAGAAAAATTTCAACTTTATAATTGTCCAGATTTTATCTCCACTGATCCTATTTCGATTCCACACCGATTTTCACTACAACAAGATATTGAAATAGCAGGTTTCTTTGCCGCTATTTTTGCCTGGGGTAATCGAACCACAATTCTTAACAAGTGTAATGATTTATTAAACCGTATGGATGCAACACCCTTTGCATTTATACAACAACACCAGGCCGTAGACCTTAAACGATTTTTATCGTTCAAACATCGAACCTTTCAACCGACCGATATTCTTTATTGTATTGAATTCTTGAAATACCATTATCAGCGCTTTACAAGCTTAGAGTACGCATTTTGTTTACAAACACAGGACATGGAAA